>NZ_JARESO010000015.1:0-198222 GCF_046030175.1 Paraburkholderia sp. RL17-373-BIF-A | reverse complement strand
CGCGCGCGGACTGAAGATGGTGAGATCCAGCCCGCGCTCGCGCATCAACCGCAACTGGTTGCGCTCGATCGATTCGCGCAACTCATCGTCGCTGATCTGCAACTCGGAGACCCTGGGCATGTCCGAAGGATTGTTGATGCCCGCGATCTGGCGGTTGCGCCACTGCTCCAGCGCCTTGGGCGCCGTCGTGTAGTGGCCATGAATATCGATGATCATCCTTACTCCAACAGTTGATTCGTTTATCGGGCGATGCCACGCATGGCACCGCCCGATGGCTTTCTCAGTGCGCCGCAGTCGGCTGCACGGCCGGCTCGCCGGTCCTCGCCCGTTGAGCGACCATGATGGCGAGCGCAGCCAATGTCGCGGGTACGGCCAGCATCGCGAGAATCGCGCCGAACTGCCAACCGAGTCCGAGCAGCGCGCCGCCGATGGCGGAGCCGAAGATGCTGCCGAAGCGCCCCATGCCAAGCATCCAGCTCACGCCAGTGGCACGCGCAACTGTCGGGTAACGGCCCGGCGCGAACGCATTCAACCCCGTCTGCGCGCCGCTCATGCAAAAGCCCGCCGCGAATACCAGCAAGGCCAGCGACGACGACAATGCGCCGATCCATGCGAGTGCGAGAACGCACAGCGCGCCGCCGAGGTAAGCGGCGCTGATCACCCGTGCAGGCCGCACCTTGTCCATCACCCATCCCACAAGAATGGCGCCGATCGTTCCGCCGATCTGGAACATCGCCGTGACGTTAGCGGCCGAAGTGACGGTCAAGCCTGCGTCTTTCATGAGCGTCGGCAGCCAGCCCGTCAGCAGATAGATGACGAGCAGACCCATGAAATAGGTCACCCAAAGCGCCGCCGTCATGAAGCCATAGCCTTGCGAGAAGAGCACGCCGATCGGCTTGCGCGTGGGCAACGGCGGTTCGTTGGAAACGAACACCTCGCCGCCGGTAAAGCGCGCACCGCATACCCGGCCGAGAACAGCGCCGATACGCGCCGGCGATGCGCCACGCACCGCGAGCAGGCGGGCGGATTCCGGCAGCAGCCACACTTGCAACGGAATCAGCGCCAACGGCAGAGCACCACCGAAAATCAGAACCGAACGCCAGCCGTGGACGGGAATCAGCCAGCCGGCCGCAAAGCCGATCAATGCCGAGCCGAGATTAAAGCCGGTGAACATGATCGTGATCATCAGCGAGCGCTTGCGCTGAGGCGCGTACTCGGACAGAAGCGTCGTCGTGTTCGGCATCGCGGCGCCGAGGCCGATACCGGTCAGCAACCGCAGCGCCGCCATTTCCATGGGCGAGTGAGTGAAAGCCGTCGCGATGGTGAAAATGCCGAAGAGGAAAACCGAGGTAATCAGAACCCACTTACGTCCGATACGATCCGAAGCCGGGCCCGCCGCCAACGCACCGATGACGAGTCCCAGCGGCGCCGCGCTCATCACGAGGCCAAATGCTGGGCGTGAAATCCCCCAGTCGTGGATGATCGAGGGCGCCACAAAGCCCATGATCGCCACGTCCATGCCGTCGGCCGTCACGATGAGAAAGCACAGCGCCACCAGTAACCACTGGTAGGGCGAGATGGCTCGCTGGTCGATAAACGCCTTAATGTCAATCGCTTTTCCGTTTGTCATCGATTTACTCCTGTCTCCTTGCTTTGGCTAATGACGTAATTGCTCGTGTTGTTTGCCGTCATGCCATGCTTCTTTTGAGTCCGACACTCCGCCTGGTGGCGAAAGCATCGGCGCGGTACTTTCACCCTTCAGCTCTTGCCTTTTTCTGCGTTGTCCCAATCGAGTTTTCCAGCGGTTTTTCCCGCCACCGAATACAGTGCGCCGGGCGCATTGCGGGTGCGTTGGAAAGCCTCCAGCGTTTCGCCTCGCATGGCGGCGTAGATGTGCAGATTCGACACGCCCGTTACAGCACCGAGCTTTTCGAGCATGAAGAAGATCACGCCGTAGTGCAGCAACGCGCGCCAGTCGCGGCGGCGGATCAGGTCGCGCTCTTCTTCACTCAACCCGGCCGCTTCGAAGCTCGCTTCCGGATCGTTCAGAAACGCTTCGCGATGAGCGGGTTCGACCATCCGGTGAAGGTAATCGTTGATCCGATAGGCGCGCACGGCGACTTCGATCGAGAACGGATAGGTGCCCTCGAGTTTCTCGACATCGGCGAGTTGAACCGCCATCCGCTGGCGGTGACGTTCGACGACGGAAGGCTTCGTCTCACCCTCTTCGCCTTCGTAGATCGCAGTCGCGATGCCTGCCATCGACGGCAGGTAGTAGCTGCGATGCTTGCAAACGACGCTGGACGACAGGGCGCCTCGCATCGTCAGCCACATGATCACTTCCGCGCCTTCGAAGCCGCCCAGTTCCGCGTATTCGGCAATCGTCATCTCGGCCAGTTGCTCGGGATCGTTTTCGAAGAGATCGAGAAAGCGCTGGTCCCATTCGGGATTGTTGAAACCCGCACGCTCTCCATGCACTTGATGCGATAGGCCACCCGTTGCGACGATCGCGACTTTGAGATCTTCGGGGTAGCTCTCGATTGCACGTCGCAACGCTTGTCCAAGCTTGTAAAAGCGTCGAGCGCTCGGCACCGGCAGTTGCAGCACGCCCATCTGCAGCGGCACGAGCTTCACCGGCCATTCGGGCTTGTGCGGGCAAAGCATCGATAGCGGCGAAAAGCAGCCGTGATCGAGCGCCTTGTTCTGAAAGAACGACATGTCGAACTCGTCGGTCATCAGTGAAGTGCCGATGTGCGCGGCCAACTCAGGATGACCTTTGATCGGCGGCAGATCGCGTGCGCCGCCCCCTTCGTCGGCGACGTTCCACTCGGGTCCCACGCCTAGCGTGAACGCGGAATAGTGGTCGAAGAAGAACGAAGTGACATGGTCGTTGTAGATGACCAGCAGCACGTCAGGGCGCTTGTCGGTGAGCCAGTCGGCCAACGGCGCGAAGTTTTCGAAGATGGGTGCCCACACGGGATCGTCACGCTTGTTCTTATCGAAAGCAAAACCGATGGTTGGTGTGTGCGAGGCAGCGATGCCTCCAATGATCCGTGCCATACCTGTACTCCTTCAAAAACTCATTTGGACCGCCGACGCAACGAATTCAGGCAGCGGATGCAGAAGCGCAGCGCAAGCACTGAGCCTAAGGTGCTTCTTGCTGGCCGATAGAAGGTGCGGGCGTCTCGGGATACAAAGGTATGAATTGCAGGGACTTACAGAAAGTAAGGGTAAACCATGAGTTAACGGCTTGAAAGTGCCGTCGCACTTCCTATCCCTTGATCTGACGATATCGGCAAGCCGCGCCCCGTAAAGCGTTTTCGGGATCCCATGACCGCACTGCTCCGCGAACAGGTTTGCACAGCATTTCAGATCGCGATAAACAAAACAGATGGGGCTAAATTGAAATCGCAAACTGCCGAACGCATGGCGCCAGCGCGAAGAGATCGCAGAGGCGGTAGTAAATGGGGAACAGGCGCGTGGATGACTTGATAAAAAGACATGTCCAGCGCGATGGGATGGGTGAACCACACCGATGGAGTAAGCTTGCCGTCGATTTGCGATATTGGACCGCGCGGCGCACCCGGGTTTTTCCTGGTCTTAACCTGTGTCGATACCGGCGTCGTCGGATCGTCGTTGCAGTATGTCTAACTTCTCTAATGAAAGGAGAACACACCATGGCTACCGGAACCATCCATCTGCACCGCGTCTTGCGCGCTACACCAGAACGCATCTATCGTGCCTTCCTCGAACCGGATGCGATAGTGAGGTGGCTTCCTCCGTACGGGTTCACCTGTCAGGTACACCACATGGATGCCAAAGTCGGCGGCACCCACAAGATGTCCTTCCGTAACTTCGGCACCGGCAACAGCCACTCGTTCGGCGGCAAGTATCTCGAACTGGTGCCGTTCGAGAAAATCCGCTACTCGGACCGATTCGACGACCCGAACCTGCCGGGCGAGATGCAGGCCACCATTTCATTGCGGCAGGTATCGTGCGGAACCGAACTCACCATTTTGCAGGAGGGCGTGCCCGAGGTCATTCCTGTGGAGATGTGCTACCTCGGTTGGCAGGAGTCGCTTGTTCAGTTGGCGAAGCTGGTCGAGCCCGAGATTCCCGACTGACGATGCGTGCAGACCGTCATTCGAGTTCGATCGGCTGTCCATGCCGCGTGCGGCGCGCTGCCGCATCCCACGCGCCACGGCGACGCAGAAGCGAGTCGTCGGTCACGAGTCCCTTGATCGTGCTGATGCGCTCCAGCGCTGTCAGCCAATGCGAGTAGTACGTGTCGCCGTGGTCTGCGTCGCCGGCGGCCTGTGCGTCGCGGATTGCCTCGTTCAAGCACGTTGCCCACTCGGCCCAGGTGAACATGCCGCGCTCGTGCAACGCCAGGGTCATGGCAAACGCCTGGGCTTCCCACGGCGCGTTGAAAACCGGCCCTGCGTCGTCGCAAGGCAGTGCTGGCAACGCGGCTCGCAGTTCAGGTAGTTTCGTTAGAGCATCAGTCATGGTGCCGGCGGCGGCTCGAGATACGGTTCCCAGCAATCGACGCATACCGACGCCGCAGTCGTATCACTCCCCCAAAGCTCCGCACTGTCGAAGCGCACGGTATAGAGCCATTGCGGTTGCTCGCCCAGGCCGATCGCGTTGGTATCGGGAAAGACATGCGTGCCGTGCACGGCAACAATGCGCCCGCGTTTGCCCCGACAATAACGCGGCAAACGAGTATGCGACGAAGGATTGATTTGACGAGCCTGCACCCAATCGCCAACGGCAAACTTTGCTTCAACGGCCGCGGGTCGCTCGACGGGACTGCCTCGTAGCAGCGTCGCGGATACGTCGCTGGCCATCAACACGCGTGGAACCGGCGCCGCTTGATTCATCGACTTGCCTGACTCGATTTCGTCGGCCGTAGCCAGACCGGTGCTCAGGATGAGTTTTTTCAAACCCTCGAACCAGATCTGGTAGTAGCTGCTGGAAAGGTATTGCGCCGGCGGCAAACTCTCCCGCGCAGCACGCGACATATCGATGTTCCACTTACCGATTGCGCCCATGGCAATCGTGGTCGCGAGCACCCTGCGCTCCCAGTCGGCGTGAAAGGGCGGGACTTCGTTATCGGGACATATCGGACCGAAAGCCTGCATACCACCGAGATCCTGCGCGCCGTTCATGGTGTCCCCCGTGTCGACTCAGGAGCCTTCGGCAATCCGGTGCCGATCATCGAATCACGTGTTACCAGTTCAGCTAGCGCCTCTTCGGAGAAATCGCCGGTGCCGGGCGGCTGCATGGGCAACACGAGGTATCGAACCTCCGCAGTCGAATCCCACACGCGAAACTCGACTGCCGCGGGTAACTCGAAGCCGAACTCCTTCAATACGCCACGAGGATCGATGACGGCACGCGACCGATAAGGCGCCGATTTGTACCATACCGGTGGAAGTCCGAGCACAGGCCACGGGTAGCACGAGCACAATGTGCAGACCACCATATTGTGTACGGCGGGCGTGTTTTCCAGCACGATCATGTGCTCGCCCTGTCGGCCCGTGTAGCCGAGCGACGCGATCGCTGCAGTGGCGTCGTCGAGTAGCCACTGTTTGTACGCCGGATCACGCCAAGCCTTTGCGATCACGCGGGCGCCATTGCGCGGCCCGACTTTGTGCTCATAGGTTTCGATGAGGATGTCCAACGCGTGCGGATCGACATACCCTTTCTCGACCAGCAGGGATTCCAGAGCACGGACACGCAGATCCATCTCCGACAAAGCACTACCGTGGTGGTCGTGAGTGTCGGTGTGCGGGTGCGCGTGGTGATCGCCATCGGGATCGTTACCGTTCATCGCCATTCACCGCGAACAAGGCTGGAGAGAACAAGTATGGTTCGTGCTGGGCGCAAATGCAATCTTGGGCGAGTGTGATGCTCTGGGCGTAGGTCGCCCTCAGATTGATGCTTCCTGCGGCAGCGATTGAGGGTTCAGTAATGCGTAAGCACAATAAGCCCTGTCTAAGCGTCAGCGTCGCGCTGGCGCACATAGTGACGGCGGGCTTTTGCACGGTTCCCGCAGTCGCCCATCGAACACCAACGTCTGTTCTGCGCACGACTTTCATCCACGAAAAGCCATCCGCAGCCCCGGTCGTCCTGACACTGCTTCACCTTATGCGAATGGGGACCGGTTAGCAGCGCCAAAGCGGATATGACCACAGGCATGAGCAGAACACACACGCCATTCGCGTGCCCGTCGGCGTTCCATAGATAGCGCCCTCGCTGGACGGATAGCTGCATGCCAGGAGGGCCCGCATTGAGCAACTGGGACAGAAGCGAAAGGTCGGTTTTCGCTGGGGCCTTGTCTGACGCCGCGCTCTGAAGCGCCCGGTAAATCGTCTCGCGCAACGATAAAGCTGTCTGGTATCCGTTTTCGGCGAGGACAGGATCGCCCTTCCATTCAAGCGACAACGCGCGCAAAAAACCCGCATCGAACAGTCGGGCCTCGGCAAACCACCGAAGCAGCGCCTCAGCGGATGGCAAACGCTCTTCCTGCTCGTCAGCCCGGCGCCACGCAACCGTGTTCACGAACCGAATGGCCAACTCCTCGTCGACATGCGACGCCCTGCGCGGCCGAGCTTCTTCATTCTGGACGGTCATGCTAAATGCCTCTTGTAAATCCGCCTTGAAAGTATAACCTGTTAACCGGTTATACAGATTAACGAACGGACCCGTTATGTCGACTCGACCGCTACTCGCGTTCTCTGCCATTTATCTCGTTTGGGGGTCGACCTATCTTGCCGTTGCGATTGGCTTGCGCTCGTTCCCACCGATGATTCTGATGGGAACACGCTGCGTGATTGGCGGTTTGATCCTGCTCGGGTGGAGCCTGCTGCACAATCAGCGCCTCCCGTCCGCTCAGTTATTGATTCATGGCGTCGCATGCGGCCTGCTTTTCTTCGTCGGCTGCCACGGCGTTCTGGCAATTGCGCAGCAGCATGTGCCGTCAGGAATCGCCGCCGTCATTCTGGCGACCATTCCGTTCTGGATTGCCATGCTGCGCTTTTTGCTTCCGGGAGAACGTCGTCCTGTGCCGGCCACTATTTGTGCACTGGGTGTAGGTTTTGCCGGCGTCGCCGTCATCGCGTGGGCAGCACCCTCGTCGGGCTCGCACGGAATGGCGTTGCCCTGGCTTGCCGCGTTGCTCGGCGCAAGCCTTTCGTGGGCACTAGGAACGGTCCTGACTCAGCGACATAAGGGCAAGACTCCCGCGCTTACGCTTGCGGGGGTCGAACTGTTAGCGGGTGGCGCAACGCTCGCTGTGTTGTGCGCGATAACGGGAGAACTACGCGGCTTCCGGGTCCAGGCAGTCTCAGCAGACTCGCTTTTTGCGCTTGGCTACCTGATTCTCGCAGGTACCGTTCTGTCATTCGCCGCGTATGTCTGGTTGCTCGACCGCGTCGATCCGACACTGGTCGCAACATACACGTTCGTCAATCCAGTGATTGCCGTGATGCTGGGGTGGGCTTTTCTCGAGGAACGCCCCACAGCTGGGATGCTAGTGGGCGCACCGTTGATTGTGGGAGCCGTCGCTACCGCCTGGCTAATCGATCGGAAACAGCAAATCGTAGGCGGAGGCAGCCCAAGGCGTTACTGACCCGACGCATGTGCTCTGAGGAACGCCACATAGCCGTTCTGTGTCTTGAGGATCTTCTCGGCGCACTCGTCATAGTCGGAACCTTTGGCGTTGTCCGGCCCATACATGCCGCGGCACTGCGCAAAGAGAGTCAAGGTTGCGCCCGAACCCTTTGCCGCGCGGGTTGCCGAAAAGGCAACCTTGCCCGAACCACTCGGGACGTCGGTGTCGATTGCGACCGCGTCCGCGCGCGTCACGGTGGTATCGGAATGCTGCTCGATATAGCGTTTCGTCATCGCCCAAGCCGCGTCGCAGTTCGCCGGGTCGCAGTTGACCGCCGCATTACGTTGGGCGGCGGCAAGATTCGTTTCGTTGTGGAGGAACTTCTGCTCTTGCTGCTCCTGCTTTTCGGCAGACGAGCAACCAGTCAGTACAAGCGCAACGAGCGCAAAGGCAGCGATCTTTTTCACGAGTAACTTCCCCTAGCCATGTTCGAGCGCGATTATAGCTGCGCGCCAGAAGTGCTCGCAGATTCGCCCGAACGACTTGCGTGAATATCGCCGCTTCTCACTTCTCAAAGGCCACCGCGGCGTGATGTGATTAGTTCGGCCGTTGCGGCGATTCGCGTTCTGTCGTTTTCATCATTCAGCGAATGGCCGCTTCCCGGCAGCATGCTCCAGGAATCAGCGCTGCGTCGACGCCCCGGCGCCGCCATCGAATAGCGCTGGCAATCCGTCAAGACCTTGCAGTTGCCAGTCGGGTGTCTGGCCCATTTCTTCGAAGACATTGCCGCTACGATTGATCCAGCATGTCGGAAAGCCGAAATAGCGAGCCCCCGTTGCATCCCACGCATTCGACGACACGAACAGGATCGACGTTCGAGCGAGCCCGAAAGCCTGCTCCGCCAGCAGGTAAGCGCGGTCATCCGGTTTGTACACGCGGACCGGGTCGACGCTCAGCAGATGGTCGAACTCGGCGCGAAGTCCCGAGTTCCCCACCACGGCGCCGATCGAATGAGGCGAACCGTTCGACAGTACGGCGAGCTTCAGTCCTCGCCGACGCAATTCGCGCAGCGTACTGGGCACTTCGGGGAACGGCTGCAGGCGCAGGTATGCATCGCACAGCGTCCTGCAGGCTTCATCGCCCAGATCGAGCCGAAGGTGCCGGCAGGTGAAGCGCAATGCGTCTTCCGTCGCCTCCTCGAAAGTGACGTAGCGGTTCATCAGACTCCGCAGCCACGTGTATTCGAGTTGCTTCTGTCGCCAGAGCGTGCTGATTTCACGTCCGCGCCCCGGAAATTGTTGATCGCACCGCGCCACCACCGAGTGGACATCGAAAAGGGTGCCGTACAAATCGAATGCAATCGCCTTGATGTGATCCATATCACGCCTCCAAAACAGACCTCAGTACAACGCCGAATCGCTCACCACGTTACGTCACTCGCCTTGTTGCTCCTTGAGCCGCTTTCGGTGAGCGGCAACCTTCGCGCGGTTCCCGCAAATTGCCATGCTGCACCAGCGGCGCGCGTGGCCCCGCGTGTGATCCGCAAACATCAACGTGCAGCGCGGACCTTCACATGCCTTCACGTGCGTGAAGTCCTCGTCACACACCAGGTTCGCCAGCGCTTCGGCAATGGGCATCAGCAACGACTCCGGCGACTTCCAACGCCGATTCGTCCGGAGTTCAAAGGGCGACGCCTCGCCCGTCGCATCGGCGACGATTTCTCCATATCGGTCATCCCGCTCGAGCAGTTGATTCAGCGGCGCGAGCTCGCGCAAATCTCTCGCTATCAACGGCCGCCCCTTCCTTTTCTGCGCAAATCCCCTGAACCATTCGCGCAGCGCCCGAGCCTGCGCCGCAACGGCGTCGAGTTCGGCTGGCGTGGCCTGCGACCGCAGTGCAGTGAGCGCGGCGCGCGGGGCCATTCCGGCCTGCTCCAGCCAGGCCAGCAATCCGGCTCCATCGCTGATCCAGTCGACCTCTTCATCCACGGGTGTCGCGACCGAGTTCAGGAAATCGAGGCCCGGCGCGTCGGCAACGAATATCGCGGGAATCTGACGGTAGTCCATTTTCTTGTAATCAATCTGCAATGACGATGTCAGTATCGTAACCACTAAAAACGTACTTGACAAGTTACATATCAAGTTAGTAACCTTTAAAACAGCATTAAACAGGTTACACAAACGCGGCGAACCTGGCTGCATTTCGCAAGCGGCATTCACTATCTTCAAAGGAGCGGGACATGTCTTCTGGCAATGTGAGCGCAGTGCTGGTGCACGGCGCATGGGCGGACGGATCGAGCTGGAGCAAGGTGATCGAGGGTCTGAAGGAACACGGGATCGATGCGGTTGCGGCTCCGCTGCCGCTCACTTCGCTGAGTGAGGATGTGGCCGCGCTCGACCGGACGCTGGAGCGGATCGAAGGTCCGGTGGTGCTGGCCGGTCATGCGTATGCCGGCGCCGTGATCGGGTCGAGCCGGTCCGAAAAAATCGGGGCATTGGTCTACGTCGCCGCGCTGGCCCCGGATGAAGGAGAAACGGTCGGCGACGTGTTCTATCGCGGCGAAGCGCATCCGCTGGCGCCGAAACTCGCGCCGGATCGACACGGATTGATATGGCTGCCGCAAGAGGCGTTCGCTCAGGCGTTCGCGCAGCACGCGACGCCTCAGGAGTTGGCGGTGCTCGCTGCCGTGCAGCGTCCGATTTCCGTGTCGTGCATCGGCGAAGCGGTCGGGCGTCCGCTGTGGAAAGACCGTCCAAGCTGGTTCCTGATCGCCGAAGGCGACCGGATGATCAACCCGGACACCCAGCATTTCATGGCAGCGCGCATGAATGCATACGTGCGGTCCTATCAGGCCGACCACACGCCGATCGTGACGGCTCCCGACGCGGTGACGCATGTCATCGCCGAAGCGGTCCAGTCGATTTCCGCTCGCTAACGTTATCCGCGAGTTCTGTGCGACCTGCGATACCGAACATCGCACGGCGCCTTTCGTCACCCGTTTAACTCTGTTTCCCTCAGGAGAGAGACCATGACTTCAATTGCCTATCGTCACGCCGACGTCGACGGCTTCAAGGTGTTCTACCGTGAAGCCGGCCGCCCCGGCGCCCCAAAGCTGCTGCTCCTGCACGGCTTTCCGAGTTCGAGCCATATGTTTCGGGACCTGATTCCGGAGCTCGCCGACCGTTTCCATATCGTCGCGCCGGATCTGCCCGGCTTCGGTCAGTCCGACATGCCCAGTCGCGACGATTTTGCTTACACGTTCGACAACATCGCCAACGTCATCGAGCATTTCACCGAGGTGATCGGCTTCGACCGTTTTGCGGTCTACGTATTCGACTACGGCGCGCCGACCGGTTTCCGCCTTGCGATCCGGCATCCCGAGCGGATCACCGCGATCATTTCGCAGAACGGCAACGCCTACGAAGAAGGATTGAGCGAAGGCTGGAATCCCATCCGCGCGTATTGGCAAGACGCTTCGCCGTCGAATCGGGACGCACTTCGCGCACTGCTCACGCACGAAACGACCGTCTGGCAGTACACGCACGGGGTGCTCGACACGGCGTCCGTGTCGCCTGATGGTTACTCGCTCGACGACTTCTATCTGAGCCGGCCAGGTGCGCACGAAGTACAACTCGACCTGTTCCGCGACTATCAAAGCAACGTCGCGCTGTACCCCGCGTTCCAGCAATACTTCCGCACGCATCGGCCGCCCTTGCTCGCCGTGTGGGGCAAAAACGATCCCTTCTTTCTGCCTGCCGGCGCCGACGCATTCCGGCGCGACATCCCGGGCGCCGTAGTGCGCTTCTTCGATACCGGCCACTTCGCGCTGGAGACGCACGCCACGGAAATCGCCGCGGCCATTTCGGACTTCCTTAACCACTGAGATATCCGAAGCACTGAACCGCGCTTCATTCAACCAATCAGGAGAAGCAACATGTCCAGCAAAGTCGCAATCGTGACGGGCGCAAGCCAGGGTATCGGCCGTTCTACCGCCATCAGACTGGCGCGAGATTTCGATTCGATCGTGCTCGTGGCGCGCAACCGCGCGAACCTCGACGAGACCGCCGTCGAGGTGAAGAAGGCCGGTGCCGAAACGCTCGTTATCGACGCCGACCTCTCTGAGCCCGACGTCGCCCGCCAGGTCGTCGACCAGACACTCGCGAGGTTCGGGCGGATCGACGCCCTGCTCAACATTGCAGGCGCAGTCCCGCAGATCGACGTGCTCGAGATGACCGACGCGCAATGGGAGCATGGTCTCGCGCTCAAGCTGCACGGCGCGCGACGATTGACGATCGCGGCGTGGCCGGCGCTGAAGGAAAGCTCAGGATCGGTCGTGCTGATGTCCGGGAATTCGGCACTGTTTCCCAAGGCGCCCTATGCGGCGGTGGGCACGATCAACGCGGCGATCGTGGCGCTCGCGAAAGCGTTCTCGGATCGAGGCATCGCCGACGGCGTGCAGGTCAACAGCGTGCTGCCAGGGCCCGTGATGACCGGCCGGCGACGCTCATACCTGGAGCATTGGGCGCCGCTGCACAACATGTCCGTCGAAGAAGCGACGGCAAAGTTTCCCGTTGAAGCCGGTATTGCGCGTTACGGCACGCCGGAGGAAATTGCCGCGTTGATGGCGTTCGTCGTGTCGCCTGAGGCGCGCTGGATGACAGGATCGACCTTACGGATGGACGGTGGAGAAGTGAAGTCGATTTGAGTCGCGGGCCGTGATGCTCGCGTGTCGCGGTTTATCTTTCAAGCTGGGCGTAGAACATTGCGTGTGCCGATTCAGTGTCGAATATGTCGAGAGCGCTTTCGACTGTTTCGTCACGACTTCTCGCCCGCCCTTCGATGTCCGCTGACATGCGCGCCGGCATCGGGTGACAGCGAAAAGACATCGGCTATCGCGATCACGCTCAATACCGCCATCATCAGAAACGCGATGGTGAAATCGGCCGGCGCCAATGTTTGCGCATCGTGTCCGTGCCACCACGCCGCGATCCGTAACGCAATCGCGCCGGCTGCAACGCCCATGCCCATCGTCATCTGGCCCAGGGTGCTCGACAAGGTGGACGCGCCGCTCATCTGCTGCTTGGGCACATCCGCGAAGCCGAGCGTGTTGATCGCAGTGAATTGCAACGACCGCGCGACGCCGCTGACGAATAGCGCAAAGAGGATCCATCCATACGGTGTGGAGGCCGTTAGCAGACTCATGCTCGCCAGCGTCACCGCGGCGAACGCGCCGTTGTACAGAAGCACCGTGCGAAAGCCGAAGCGCCGCAAGATCTGCGTCGTGACGAGTTTCGTCGACAGATTGCCGGCGAATACCCCGAGCGTGAGCAAGCCCGACTGAAACGGATTCATGCCGAAGCCGACCTGAAACATCAACGGCAGCAGAAACGGCACCGAGCCGATCGCGATCCGGAACAGCGACCCGCCACCGATCGCCACCATAAACGTCTTGATCCGGAACGCCGACAGATCGACCATCGGATGCGCGCTGCGTCGCAGATGAAACCACGCCGCCGCGCAAGCCGCGAGACCGATTGCCAGAAACAGCAGCGCCGTGCGCCATGACGTGTCGGCGCGGCCGATCGCCTCCATCGCGTACATCACCGACGTGCCCGCGACGCCGGTCAACACGAAACCCAACATGTCGAACGGACGACGATCCGTGTCGCGTTCCGCGCTGATGAAGCGCCACGCCAGCGCCACGCCCACGAGTCCGAGCGGCACATTCAGATAGAAGATCCAGCGCCACGACGAATACGTGGTGATGAACCCGCCCAGCGGCGGTCCGAGGACTGGCGCGACCAGCCCCGGCCAGGTGATGATCGAGATCGCGCGCATCAGGCCTTCCTTCGGCGTGGCGCGCAGCACGGCGAGCCGTCCGACCGGCACCATCATCGCGCCGCCAATGCCTTGCACAATCCGCGCGCCGGTGAATTCGACGAGGTTGTCGGTCAGTCCGCACAGCACTGATGCGGCGGTGAAGATCGCAAGCGCAGCCGTGAACACCGTGCGCACACCGACCCTGTCGGCGATCCAGCCGCTGATCGGGATGAAGACCGCGAGCGTCAACAGATACGACGTGATGCCGATGCTCAGTTCGACCGGCGTGATGTGAAACGAATGCGCCATCTGCGGTAGCGCGGTTGCGATGATCGAGCCGTCGAGGTTTTCCATGAACAACGCGGCCGCGACCAGCGATGTGATCAGAGAGGAAGCGCCGGGGCGTGTGGTGGCGGATGACGAAACCGACATCGACTGACACTCCTGAATTGCGGGTGAGGCTGGGGGGAAGGCTCGTTGACTCTAGTCTTCGTACTCGGAGTACTTGCGTGAGTCGCCGCGTACTTTGTCGGCGGGATATTTTTCCCGATTGAGCGCCATCTTTTCCACCACAGCCTGAAAGAGGTCGACATCCATCTTGTCTGCAAGGCGAACGAGGTACACCAGAACGTCGGCCATCTCATGCCGGATAGCTGTCTGCTTCGCTTCGTCGAGTTCGCTTTTGTCACCCGAAACAAGCCACTGAAAAGGCTCCAGTAGCTCGCTTGCCTCGACACTTAACGCTGTCGCCAGATTCTTCGGCGTGTGGAATTGGTCCCAGTCACGCTCGTCGACAAACTCGCGGATGAGTTCGCGCAGTTCCAATAGGTCGTTTCGCAACTCCGTCTTTTTCACGTTGCTCCCGTGCTGTATGCGTGGATCGATCGCCGAGTCCGATAGCATACTTGCAGGCGCCCGTCTCTGCCAGGTTGACGGGGTTGCTTGCGACAGGTGGTGAGCGCAGGGAATCTCACTCACTTATCCCACGTTGAGTCAGGCGAAGCAGTTAAGGCGCAGCGTCGAAACGCTCCGAATCCTCGCACGCCTGCGATACTGTGTCATTCGCCATCCCGTCCGCCGCAGCCAATTGCAGACTGACCGCCCGCAGCGCCGCGCCGAAGCCGTTAGGCGCGCGCGAATCAAGACGGGCGCTGGTCACCACTCGCGTTGCGGCGCTCCATGCGACGGATGCGTTTGCGGCAATCAGCGCTTCGACGAATGCCACGTCCTCATTGGATGCGAATGGTCTGAATCCGCCAGCCGCCACGTACGCCGCCGCGGACACGCCCAAATTCGCGCCGTGAACATGGCGGTGCCCGTCGCGGTCCCGATAAGTCGTGGTGAAGTCCCTGCGGACCGCGGCACCGTGTCCGGCCCAGTTCTCGATACTGATGACTCCACACACCACGTCGGTTCGACAGTTAAGCTGCTGCACGAGCCAGTCTTCCGCAACCGTTGTGTCAGCGTCGCTGAAAGCCAACCACCGGGCGCCCTGCGCCAGCGCTGCCTGTGCACCCATCGCGCGCGCCGCGCCGACGTTGCGCCTCTCCACCGATAAGATCTGCGCGCCCAGCGACGCGGCGATCAGCCCCGTGCCGTCAGTGCAACTGTCCATCACCACAAAAATACGGACTTCCTCGCCCTCGAGATTGGAATGACGGGACGCGCGAATAATCGACCGGATGCACTGACCGATTAGATAAGCCTCGTTATGGGCTGGAATGACGACGGCAAGCATGGTTTCTCCATTTTCTCTTCTTGGACCGTCTTTTCCAGGGGACCGTCACGGGTTACACATCGGATGGGCATCACTTCGTAAAGACCGCTCAGCACGCGCTGTGCCAGTTCGCCGGTACGTTGCGTTTCGCCGCGCCAGTCCCGTCGAACGGTTCCTGCAGGAGCTTCGTAACTATCGACACTGACCCATCGCGTCGACAAAACAGCGCGAAGTGGATTCCTCTTTCCAGCGACATGTGCCCGGCGAAATTCATCCCGCTGACACCGACAAAGAGTTCCCTTGCATCGCAAATCGGCAACTGATCGAGTTCAAGGAATGCCGGGAACAGCCGTTGCGCGGTGCAAATGCATGAACACAACCATCTTGCGTTCATTCCTTTTAATCCTTCATGTCACAGGCTAACTATGAAACTCCTCACTACCCAGAGCGGACTACCTCGCGTTTCGTGGGGTTCTGTGATCGCAGGCGTCATCCTCTCGCTGATCGCCTACCTCATCCTCAGTGTGCTCGGCACGGCAATCGGCACGTCCGCGCTCTCGCCCCTTTCCCGTCCCAATCCTCTGCAAGGATTCGGCTTTGGTTCAGGCGTCTACCTGATCGTGATGACCGTCATCGCAGTCTTCATCGGTTCCTATTTCGCAGGACGCTGTGCCCCCGTACTCGGTTGGCTTCACGGCCTGCTCGCGTGGGCGGTGATGATTCTCATGGTTGTCTACGGAGCAACGTCGCTGCTCGGAAGCGCGGTGAGCGCCGCCGGAAGCGTCGCGGCGACCGGCGCAACGGTCGGTGCGGCAGCCGGTCCGTCAGGAACCGCCGGCACGATGGCGGGCGCCTTGACACAACGCGTTCAAGGCGCGGTTGCCTCCGCGACCGCTGAAGCCTCGAGTCCGCAAGCCGAAGCCGATGCACGTCAGGCAGCAGACACCGTAGCACGCGCCTCGTGGTTTTCGTTTGCGGCACTCGTTGTCGGCGCAATCATCTCCATCGTCTCGGGGCACGCCGGATTTCGTCATCAGCCGCCGTTCGAAGAAGCCGGCGGTGCGTCGACCGATGACGACGCTCTCCTGCGCCGCAACCCGACCCGTGCAATGCCAGGCCGCCCGGTTGCCTGATTGATCCCGTCGAGCCTCCTGACCGCGACGCGCATCGAAGCGACAACTTGCCGGATGCGCGCCGCGCTCTCCTCGGAAATGCCCGTTGATCCGCCTCGCCCGATGCATGCAGGCCAGACCACCGGCGCTGGAATGACGGTTGCTGACTGGCTCAATGCCGGCATGTGCCTGCCCCATCACCCTCACTCTCACCGAGCCTTTCTCCTATGCACGCTGCTACTCTGAACTACTCTCCCCTCTTTCGCCGCGACACCGATCTTCCCGGCGCCTTCGACTGGATGGCCTGCGCCGTAGCCGGCCTGGAGAAACTTGTCGAATTGAATGTGCAAACCGTAAAGACATCTCTCCGCGAACAGGAGGTGTTAGCCGGAGCGGCAATTTCTTCACGATCATTGAATGAAGTGATCGAACTTCAGTCGCAGCAACTGCCTGCCGCGCTTAAAAAGACGTTTGCGTACTGGCGCCACGTTCAGGAGATCGCCGTAGAAACTGGAGGAGGACTCGCTTCTGTTATGCAAGCGAGTTTCCAAAGTCTTGTGACGACGCTGCAACCGCCAGTCGACATCGCGACATCGGCCGCTAGTGAGCAGGGCCGTACATCGCGGCTGCTTTCGACGTATCCGGCGAGAACCACGGCCGGCACGCCAGTTGCGATCGTAGACAGTTCCGGAAGAAAGATTTCTGACAACGAGTCAGGCGGCAGCTTCCACTAGGACGTGCTTTTTTGCAGGCATCGGTCGATGCATGGCCGATGCGCAGGCACCGAGGGGTCAAGCATGCGTGCCGCCAGAGATACTTGCTGCGCGAATAGCAAGCCACCGTATGCGTGCACTCGCCCGTGAGCGTTGGCACTCACTTACTCTGGGGTTCGCAATTGAGCCAGTAACCGCTCTATAGGTTGGCAGCACCATTCGGGGTAGAAGAGTCCCTACCTCGCGCGCGGAAGGCTCGCCCGAACGCGTTCATCTCGTCCCGTCCGGCCTTCGCCGATGGTGCGCCGCGCCCGTCTCACTCCATCGTCACGCTAATTTTCATCTTGTCAGCCCCTGGCGTGCCCGATACGGCGATCGTCACACCGCTCCATTTGCCATCGGGCAAATGGAGCGCGGGCTTGGTTGCCTTGCCGATCGAGCGTTTGGTGCCGTTCGGATACAGGTCCGTCGAGTCACCGCGATTGCCCTGTCCGAAAATCTTCGCGAGATCGCGCCGGTTGTCGGCCTGCATCAGCTCGATCGCGAGATGCTCTTCGTCGTTGACGTTGTCGATCCGCTCGTCCACCACGTAGATCGCCACGCCCTCATCCGGCGAAAACGCGTCCTGTCCGCGTCGCCGCCGGTACTCGACGATGATGTACTGCTCCTCGACCATCCGCGCAGCGTTGTTGATATAGACGATGCTGCCGCCCTCAGCCGCGGGTTCGAGGTCAATGTTCTTCGTCGTCTTCGTGACGAGCCTCGGTTCGATCCAGCTATGAAACATGCGCAGCATGCCGTTCGGAAGCACGGGCGTCAGCCCGTTGTTGCCCCACGAGCCCGCCGCCATCAGACAGTAGTTGCCGAGCCCGTTCGACTGCATCTGCTGAACGCGGCCCGTATCGTAGTAGTCGGCCCAGCGCGCGGCGAGATGTCCCCATTCGTGCGCACATACGCCCATGTTGCAGTCTTCAGGCACCGTCAGATAGGTTTGCACAGTAAGGTTGGGGCCAACCTTCACGCCGTCTGGAATAACCCATTTGTGGCTCCATACATCGTCGCGCGACAAGGTCTGTTCCGCTCCGCCGCCCGCATGGATGATGAAGAGCGCCGTGACCAGATGCTCGCCGAGCATGTCGTACGGAGAGAAATCGACGCCGGCCTGCTGCGCCGCCAGCACGGCATTGCGCGCGATGCCCTGGGCGTTGCGCGGAAACGTGCCGTCCATGCCCGAACTGCCGTCCGTGTAAAAGCTCAACGGCTGAGGCAGGCGAAACCAGCCGAACACCTTGCCCTGCACGTCGATGCCCTTTCCCGCCGCGCCGTCGAAGTTGCTGACCGTGCGGTAGTAATCACGCATGCTGCCAGTGGGAAAGACATAGTCGGCGCTGAACAGCATCTGCTCGAAGAACGCAGGGCTGCGGTTGACGTCATGGGGGCGATCGGGAAAATCGACCAGCAATACCAGCGTCTGAATGACACCCTTGAGCAGTCGCGGAGGACGTTCGATCAGTTGCTTGCTGGTGCTCGATGAATGCTGGAGCGCGCCGTCGTCGAGGCCCACGAAATTCTCGCCGCGCCTGCTGCTGCGCCAGACCGAATAGTACTGATCGAACGTCATGCTCTTGGGCAGCCTGCGCTTTTCCTTGAGCTCCATGAAACGCGCATAGAGCTGGGCGATTGCATCCGGCGACAGCGGCACGCGACAAAACGCGTGGGTGCAAACATGATTGCGGATAGGCTTTACAGAGCGGCGCATGGCAATCACCTCCGTTCATCAGGGTCGAAGACAGGCTCTCAGGGATTCACGTCCCCGAAGCGTTCCTGCATTTCGGTGTCGATCTTCTTGACCGAATGCAGCTTCCCCGGATTGCTCTCTAGCCGGTCTGGTCAGTCGTCGGCGCACCAGTTTTCTTTTTGCTTTCACACGGCTTTCATACGCCTAGCGCGCCTGATTGAATGTTGACTGCCGCACGTTGCAGCGAAATTGATCTCCTGTCTGGCGGGCCGGAAAACCCTCATTACAAATTGTCAGGTCAATTTCTATGCTGTGTTGAGAGAATTCCATCTCGATCGAGTGGGCCATCGAGTCCCGTGTCCGTCCGCGCAACTTCGATTGCGCCGGACAGGTATTGCCCGTTCGAAACACAAAGAACGAATCATTCTTCCGGATCATCGAAATGATCGTGTCTCTTGTGAATCACGTCGCCGATAACGCCACGACGTTGCGCGTATGGGCGGGTGTTCTCGCGGCTACCAATGGCACCGCGTCGGCGCTGGCCTGGACACTCGGCGGCAAACCGGTTGTGCCTTCGACAGTACGCCCGCTGCAGTGCTGGAAGGTTCAGGGAAAGCTCCCTTTCTGCTCTACGGTTGTCGAATTCAGTGGCCTTGCGCCGGCTTCCGAGCATGAAGTCGGATTGAGCGTCGACGCCGTCGCACCCGTCGTGCGCTCATTTCGCACCCTGCCTCAAGCGATCCCGCAGGAATTCGGCGAGCGATTCAATCTGCTGCTCCTGTCATGTTTTCACGGCGCCCAGGACCGGCATGGCGAAGCGGGCAGATGGATCTCTTCCTATAAGCCGCGTCCAGACCTCGTGCTGTTCGCGGGCGATCAGGTTTATCTGGACCTGCCCACGGAACTCAACTTTTCGAATGACCAGGCCTGGCTTGAAGCGAAGTTTCAGGAAGACTACGTGAGCAACTGGTATGCGCCTGGTGCGTCGCCAGCGAACGGAAGCGGCATTCCAGAAGGGTTTCCACAATTGCTATCGCTGGCGCCCGTCGCGTCGATTCCCGACGATCACGAGTACTGGAACAACGCGCCCTTCAAGAGTCCGCTGATTCAGAACAGTTGGACGGAAGCGGGCAGGGACCGCTGGCGCACCGCAGCCGAAATCGGCTTCAGCATGTTTCAGCAAGGCTACCCGGGCCCGATGGGGCAGCCACGCGTGATCGACATAGAGCCTCTCACGATCCTGCTGCTGGATACGCGCAGTCAGCGCGAAAGAGGCGTCGGCAATGCGCCGGATCACGAGACGATGCTCGACCCGCCAGGGGCGCTGCTTGGCAACGCGGGCCGCAACGCACTCGCTGCATGGGTGAACACGCTCGTTGCCTCCGCGAACACACCCAACCCCCGCTACGGTTTTCTATTGACGGGACAATCGCTCTTTGCCGATCCGGCGAGCGCGTTCGATGGTCATGTTGCCGACTACGAACTGGCGAACTACGAAGCCGATTATCGCTTCATGGTGGAACAGATAGAACGCGTCTCGACGGCGGGCTTGCCGCTGACCTGCCTGACCGGCGATGTTCACTGGGGCAGGATACTGCGCGCCGATACGTTGAATCGTGGCCCTGTCTATGAAGTCATTTCATCGCCCACGTCGCTGGTCAAGTCGATCGGGATCGACGAATTCAAGACAATCAAGTCGGCGATTACCGGCTGGTTCGGGCCACGCGACCCTTGGCCCACGCACCCTAACCCCGGCGACCCACCGTCGAGATTCGGCAGCCTGGGCGACTATCAGTCGCTCCTGCTGCCGACGACGCTCAACCCTCGCCCCTCTTCATCGATGAGAGGCAATCTTGCGTTGATGCTCTGCATTCAGCGTGTGGGCGGCTCTCTCGATGTTCAGGTCGATTACGTGCCTCTTCATCGAGATCAGGAAGTGAATGCGAAAACGCGTTGGAGCGCGCATTTCAAACTGACGGCTGCTCACTGAAACGCTCAAAGGGAGTCCACCATCATGTCAGTCATCGCACGCAGGTCAAGAGCGGCAGCACGCAATAAGAATCTACTCGCGCTGACACGGCAGAAGAAGGAGAGCAACGTCGTGTGGATCAATCGGGCGCTCAAGAGCGTCCCGTTGAAAGGCATCAAGGAGCACAGTTTCGTTCTGTTGATCGGCGGCGCCGATCCGTTGTCGTTTCGCTTGAGACTCGCGCAGGCGCACGTGCGCAGTGACATGTCGCCGAGTTCGTGGTCGCAGGCGATGTTCGTTGGCGTGAAAAGCAAAGCCGCGACGAAGGACACGGAAGTGACCAGCGTGTCGCTTTCGCCCGACGCATGGTATCCGCCGGACGGATTTGCGCCCATCTGCAATGCGATCCAGACAAGCACACTCGCACATATCGATTCGCCCGAACAGTATCCGAACCTGGCGCTCATCGTGTGGCCCGTCGCGGGCGAAGCGATTCAAGCGAGTCTCACGCAACTGCGCCGTGAGCGCATGTCGATTGATCTGTCGAGCCTGCTGCTGCGTTGGATAGGCTATGCGTGGGGTTGCGGTGTGCCGTCGAATCCACTGGGCGAAGGCTTCGGCATGCCTTCGGCTGCGATGCTGGAGACTGCGTATGCGGCCAATGGATTCGATCTCACGCCCGGACTCGAGAGCCGGTCCAGCTGCCCCGAGGCGATCTGGCAGTCGGCAAGCTGGTGGCACGAGTACTACAACAAGGACGTCGAGAACCCGCAATACATCTACGGCGCATTCACCCGCGAGCACTATCTCGTCGACGCATCGTATTTTCCGAGCGGCGGGTGATGCCTTCTTGCGCTTACGCCGCTCTCACTAGCCGTGTCTACCAAACACGATTGACCTGCTAGCTGCTAGCCGCTCGCGTACGCGGCAAGAAAGCAGGTCCACAGGCTCTCGAACTGAACGAACGACCTGCGTTCTCCCCCAAATCGGTCCGCGTGCCCGCCCTCCCCGCTTTTCACCAGTCTGTTACACACCCCCGCCGGCCCTGCGCAGCGTCAAGCTAATTCAACGCTAACTGTGCGCGCTCAAGATGGCGTCATCGAATCAGGGGACGTGAACATCATGAAACTCTTAAGAACCACTCGTATCGCCTTGCCCGCATGCTTGATCGCCGTCGCGCTTACCGGCTGCGCCGTCATGCCGCCGACTGGCCCGTCAGTCGTCGCATTGCCGCCAAGTGGCAAGCCGATTAGCGTGTTCCAGCAGGAAGACTATGCATGCCGGGACTACGCATTCCGCTCTGACAATGCCGCCGGGCAAACACACGGTGCAATACCATCCGGCGTCGGCAGCAGTGCGATCGGAACCGTGGGCGGAGTGGCCGCCGGCGCGCTGCTCGGCGCCGCGGCAGGCGACGCCGGCGTCGGCGCAGCGATCGGTGCGGGCGCGGGCCTGCTGCTCGGCAGTGCTGTAGGTGCAAACGGCGCGCAAGCCACTTCGGCCAATCTGCAGGCGCGATACAACGCCGCCTACGCGCAATGCATGGCCTCGAAAGGCAACACTATTTCCCAGCCGGCCGTCTATACCACGAGCCCCGTCTACGCTCCGCCTCCGGTTGCGTACGCCCCGCCTCCTGTCGTTTACGGCTATCCGCAACGCTTCGGCTACTGGTCTTATTGATTGCTTCAGCTAATTTTCCGCTCACTCCACCGAGTGATGATGCGGTCATGGATCACGAACAGCTCAAGTCTGCTGTCGTGTCTGACTTAACCGCTACATGAGGGCGCTCAACATGTTTTCGAAAATCCTCGTCGCAATCAGTGCAAGTTCGGCCGATACCGTCCTGGCGTCAGCCATTGAAACCGCACGCAAGTACGACGCACAAATTGCCGTGCTGCATGTGGTCGACCCGACGCCCTCTTATCTGGGAGCCGCTGACGACAATTTCGGCTTGATCGTCGAGGCAATGAGCGCGCACGGACGCAAAGTTGTCGCGCATGTCAGGAATGTACTGGACGATCAAGCGCCTGAAGCGGAAGTCCGCATGGTTATGCTGCCGATGTGCGGCATGACGGTCGGCCGCGCGATCGCCGCTGTTGCCGAGGAGACGGGTGCTGACCTGATTCTTCTCGGCGAACGAAGCACGTCCCGGTGGCGCTGGTTGAGTGAAGACGTTGCATCGGAGGTGGTGCGCCGCTCCGGCAGGCCAGTCCAGATCGCGGCCGATGCAATCGCATTGAGTTCGGCGCGTCATGCCGGCGCACGTTGGGCTGATGTATTTACCGCCCGACGCCGACCGGCTAAGACGCGCGTACGGGCTAGCGTTTGACAGCCGTTTTTGGAGGTTTCGGCGCGACGGCGCGCGTTAGTGGCCTATCTGAATCGAGCGAATAGTGGCGAGCGAGCTGTCGCTTCGACGAATGCGGCTGGTCGTTCGAGCGTCATCAAATGGCGACCGACGACGGCCATCGCCGAAATCGGCCGATCGAGTTTCGACGGTGCTTGCACACGCTCCTCCGAGCGCATTCAGACGTCAGTTAAAAAATTCGGATGCCTCGTGCGGATCTCATCGACCTGGTTCAGCGTACCCGAGAGATGCTTGCGCAGCGCCGCCTGCGCGGCCTCGGCATCGCCCCGTTCGATGGCATCGACGATATCGGTGTGATCGCGCACCACCGCCATCGTCTTGCCCTCGACCGGCAGGTGCAGGCGACGCAGCCGGTCGATGTGGCCGCTCAGTCTGCGCACGAGATCCCAGAGTTGCGGCACGCCCGCCGCCTCGTACATCTGGCGATGAAAGGCCTGGTCGAGCAGCGAGAACTGCTCGATGTTCTTCAGGTCGCGCACTTCCATCTGCCCGGCAATCGTGGCGCGCAACTGAGCGATCAGCGCGGCGTCGCGCTGCTCCGCAAGCGTGCGGACGATTTCCAGTTCGATCGAGCGGCGCAGGAAGTGCGCCTGCAAGGCGGAAGTCACGTTGATCTGGCTGACCACGGTGGCGTGCTGCGGAAAAATGTCGACGAGGCCTTCCTCGCCGAGCTTCATCAGCGCGTCGCGCACGGGCGTCTGACTCAGACCGTACTGCGTCGCGAGATCTGCGCGCGAGAGCACCGTGCCGGGCGCCAGTTCGAGGGACAGGATCATTTCGCGCAGGCGTTCGAATACTTGCGGCGCGGCATGGCGGGACCGGTCGAGCCGGGTCGCCCTCCTCGGGGAAACGTTGATTTTCATGGCAGGACCAGAAGCGTGGGCGCGGGTGGGCACTGCTGTTTCCACCCGCTGAAATATTAATACTATAGCCGACGCCCACGCGCTCCCGGCAGGCGTGCAGCCGTTTTCAGCAGGCTGGGGGGTGTGGGTTTTCCCCACTGACGCACTAATACATTAGTGCTTTACCATGCGCCCATCCCCTTCAAACCCTCCCATTTCCGGACGCCGCCATGACTCGCGACATCACCGTCACTCAGGTGCGAATTACGCCGATCGCCTTCCGCGACGGCCCTCTGCTCAACGCTGCCGGCATCCACGAACCGTGGGCATTGCGCGCCATCGTCGAGTTGGAGACGAGCGATGGCCGCGTCGGCATCTCGGAGACATATGGTGACGAGCCGATGCTGCGTGTGCTCGAGCAGGCCGAGGCGCTGGTGATCGGCCTGTCGCCGTTCGACCTGAACCGGATGGAAGAACGCGTGCGTGCGGCGATCAAGCCGAGTTCGGGCGCGGTCGAATTCGAACTCGCCCCCGGCTCGCACTCGGCCAAGAACGCGCCGAAAGTCATCAGCACGCTCGAAGTCGCGATGCTCGACTTGCAGGGGCAAATCGTCGGCGCGCCGATCGTCGATCTGCTCGGTGGCAAGGTTCGCGACGCAGTGCCCTACAGCGCCTACCTCTTCTTCAAGTACGCGGAGCACGTCGACAAGCCCTATGCGCCCGATGCCTGGGGCGAAGGCCTTAGCGCGGAGCAGATCGTCGCGCAGGCGCGTCGCATGATCGACCTGTACGGCTTCCAGAGCATCAAGCTCAAGGGTGGCGTGTTCGAGCCGGCGCACGAGATCGCGTGCATGCGTGCGCTGCATCAGGCTTTCCCCGGCCTGCCGCTGCGCCTCGATCCGAACGCCAACTGGACGCTCGAAACGAGCATCGCGGCCGCGCCCGAACTCGACGAACTGCTCGAGTACTACGAAGACCCCTGTCCGGGGCTCGCAGGCATGGCCGAGTTGGCGAAGCACACGCGCCTGCCGCTCGCGACCAACATGGTGATCACGACCATGGAAGATTTCCGCCGTGGCGCCGAGATGGGTTCGGTGAAGGTGTTGCTGTCGGATCATCACTACTGGGGTGGTCTGCGTGCGACCCAGACGCTCGCGCGCATGTGCAAGCTGTGGGATCTGGGCATGTCGATGCACTCCAACTCGCACCTCGGCATCAGCCTGATGGCGATGACGCACGTCGCGGCGAGCATCCCCAACCTGACCTACGCGTGCGACACCCATTACCCGTGGCAGGAAGAAGAAGTCATCAAGGGTGGCCGCGTGAGCTTCGACAACGGCGCGCTACGCGTGCCCACCACACCAGGCCTCGGCGTCGAACTCGACCACGACCGACTGGCCGAACTGCATGCCCAGTATCTGTCGTGCGGCGTGCGGAATCGCGACGACCTGAAGCAGATGCAGAAGTACGACCCGAGTTTCAGCGGTAAGAATCCGCGCTTCTGACCCGACCAGATGTGCCGCGCGCGATGTGCATTGCCACTCGCAACTATGTTGCATGAGATCTGAGTAAGTGCTGAAGCGCCGACTCTGGTCCACAACGGAGACAAGCCGATGAGCAGACCCACCCCGGCCGCAGCCGGCCCGGACCGAGCGGACGCGCTGGCAAGCGCCGTGCGCAAGATCAAGTGGCATGTGCTGCCGCTCTTCGTCGTGATGTTCGTCGTCAACTACATCGACCGGGTGAACATCGGCTTCGTCCGCCAGCATCTGAGCGCCGATCTGGGCATCGGTGCCGCGGCCTATGGACTCGGCGCAGGGCTCTTCTTCGTCAGCTACGCCGTCTTCGAAGTGCCGTCGAACATGCTGCTGCAGCGCTTCGGCGCGAAGGCGTGGCTCACGCGCATCATGTTTACGTGGGGTCTGGCCGCCGTCGGCATGGCGTTCGTCCGAGGCGAGACGTCGTTCTATGCGATGCGGTTGCTGCTCGGCGCGGCCGAGGCGGGCTTCTTTCCGGGCGTCATCTTCTATTTCACTCAATGGCTGCCGCGCGACGAGCGAGGCAAGGCGATGGCGATCTTTCTCAGCGGCTCGGCGCTCGCCTCGATACTCTCCGGGCCAATCTCCGGCGCGCTGATGCTGATCAGCGGCTGGGGCCTGCACGGCTGGCAGTGGATGTTCGTGATCGAAGGCATGGCCTCGGTGGTGCTGGCCGGCTTCATCTGGTTCTGGCTCGACTCGAAGCCGCGCGACGCCAGATGGCTGAGCCGCGCCGAACAGGACGCGGTCGTCGCCGAGATAGAGGAAGAGCAGCGCGAGCGCGATGCGGCGCATGCGGTCAAGCCGTCCGTCTGGGCTCTGCTACGCGACCCGCAGATCGTGATCTTCTGCGTGATCTATTTCTCGGTTTCGCTGACGATCTACGGTGCAACGTTCTGGCTGCCCAGCATCATTCGCAAGATGGGCCATTTCAACGATTTCCAGGTCGGGCTATTCAATTCGATCCCGTGGCTGATCTCGATCGTGGCGATGTACTTCTTCGCGATGCTCGCGGCGCGTTTCAAGTTTCAGCAGGCATGGGTTGCGTGTGTGCTGTTGATCGCCGCGCTCGGCATGTATGCCGCCGGCCAGGGCAGTCCGATGTTCTCGTTCGTCGCGATCTGCTTTGCGGCGATTGGTTTTAAAGCCGCGTCGGCGTTGTTCTGGCCGATTCCGCAGGGCTACCTGGATGCGCGGATTTCCGCGGCGGTGCTGGCGTTGATCAATTCGATCGGCAATCTCGGCGGTTTCGTTGCGCCGGCGGCTTTCGGTTTGCTCGAGCAGAAAACCGGATCAATCGAAGGAGGGCTCACGGGGCTGGCCTTGATGTCGGTGGTGGCAGCCGGGGTCGTCTTCTTTTCCCGAATGAAGCCTCGCGAGGGGCGGTCCGCCCTCGCACTGTAGGCGGTGCGCGAACCAGTTTGCCTGATTACAAACTTCCCGGAGACACGATGAAAATATTAGAAGTCCGTTCCGTCGCCGATCAAACGGCCGTCGGACGATACAGATGGACCATCTGCGCGCTCATCTTTTTTGCAACGACGATCAACTACATGGATCGCCAGATGCTTGGGCTGCTCGCGCCGCTGCTGCAAAAAGACATTGGCTGGAATCAGGTCCAGTACGCGCAGACTGTGATGGTGTTCACGGTCGCCTATGCAGTGGGTCTCGCGACGTTTGGTCGAATCGCGGATCGGATCAGCACCAAAGTGGTCTACGGCAGTGCCATGGCGATGTGGAGCCTGGCCGCGATGCTGCACGCGATGGCGGCGACCGTCCCCGGCTTCGCGGCTGTGCGCGGATTGCTCGGGTTCGGCGAGGCGGCCAATTTCCCTGTCGCCATCCGCACCACAGCCGTATGGTTTCCGAAGAAAGAGCGTGCGTTGGCCACGGGCCTGTGGAACATGGGCGCAACCGTCGGCGGGATCGTTGCGCCTGCATTCGTACCGATCGCCGCTGTCATGTGGGGTTGGCGTGCGACGTTCATTGTGGGAGGGGCGGCCGGTTTCGTGTGGTTGGCAGTGTGGCTGCTCGTGTACCGTCCTCCGGCGGAGCATTCGTCGGTATCAAAGCGCGAGCTAAATTACATCAATTCGGATCGGGACGAAAGCGTTGAGCAACCCGTGGGCTGGCTTTCAGTGCTGAAGTACCGCGAAACGTGGGCGTTCATTTTCGGCAAACTGCTGACCGATCCGGTGTGGTGGTTTTACTTGTTCTGGCTGCCCAAATGGCTCAATGAGTCGAGGCACATCGACATCGGCAATCTTGGACTGCCGTTGATTGTCATCTACACGATGGCGTCCGTCGGCAGTGTGGCTGGAGGATGGCTGTCGTCCCGGCTGATGCAGCGTTCCCACAAACCTAACGTCGCACGCAAGATCGCGATGGGTGTCTGCGCGCTGTGCGTCCTCCCGATTGCCACGCTTTCGCTCTTTCAAAGCCTCTGGTACGCAGTCTTCGCCGTCGGACTTGCCGCAGCGGCTCACCAGGGGTGGTCGGCAAATCTTGTCACGACCGTCGGCGACGTGTTTCCGCGCCGGATGGTTGGCACGGTGGTCGGTATCGGCGGCGTGGCAGGGATGATCGGCTCGTTCTTCTACTCGGGAATCATCGGCGAGACGTTGCAGCGCACCGGTCAGTATTGGGTGCTCTTCGCTGTCGGTGCATCGGCTTATCTGGTCGCGCTCGGCATCATTCATCTGCTGATGCCACGCATGACGCCTGTGAACCTGGAGCAATAGACTGCTCTCTGCTGAGGGTCTTCGGCAACCCCGAGACCGGCAGGCCATTGATGCAACGCGCGTCAACTGCTGCGTTGGATCTTCCACTTGAGGTGCTCGTCTGGGAGGATGCCAATGGCCGTACATGGTTGGCATTCAACTCCATCGCATATCTCCGTCGTCGTCACTGTCTTCCGCATGATTTGATGAGGCCCGTCAGTGGCGCGGCCGCCCTGGTGGAGGCGGCCGCTGCGCAAAAGAACCTTCAAATGCGGCTCCCACACGGTTCGCTGCACTCAAGTGACGGCAGCTGTTTGTCGGGAACCAACAGGCACGTGTCGTGCGCCAACCACCTAACGACATCCGAACATCCCGATGTTCGTGAGCCCGACTTTCTCGGCCATCGCAACCGGCAATATCGCGATTGGTTCTCGCCATTATTTGTCAGCCTCTTCATACATTGGTTCGAGTCTTCATGTGAGCTCAACGGCGAAGTAAAAAGGCGTAGACGCATTAGATAAAGGCTTGTAGGAGAGACTTGCGACTCTAGCCGTGACCTATGCTTGGACGATACGGTGTCGTCATTACGATCCCGATCTTCATACCATTGCTAAGGTTTCCTGACGGAGATGAACCATGGCTATTGCGTCGGCAGGAACCTTCAAGTTGCGTGAAATCTCCGATCTTCCGGCGCCGCGAGGCCTCCCGCTGATTGGAAATGCGCACCAGTTGACGCCATCGCGCGCGCATCTCATTCTCGAGCGGTGGGCGCAGGAGCTTGGCACGCCCTATCGTTTCCAGATCGGCTCACGGCCTGTGACGGTCTGGGACGACACGGAGTTGTGTCATTCGATTATGCGCGAGCGGCCAAACGGATATCGGCGATATTCGCCGATTGAGGAGAATCTTGACGAGATGGGCAGCAACGGCGTGTTTTCTGTCGAGGGCGCCGCATGGGAGCCGCAACGAAAGCTGGTGATGCAGGCGCTTTCCGTGGCGCATATCAAGGCGTTCTACCCCACCCTGGCGGCCATCACCGAGCGTCTCAGAGTACGGTGGGAACGCGCCGCGCGCAGTGACCGCGTCGTCGAGATGACCGAAGATCTCAAACGCTATACGGTCGATGTCACCAGCGCGCTCGCGTTCGGCGACGATCCGGGAACCCTGGAGCAGGACGGCAACGTCATTCAGGAACATCTGGCGTTGATTTTTCCCACGCTAATGAGCCGGATAAACGCTCCGTTCCCCTATTGGCGATACGTCAAACTGCCACGCGATCACCGGCTCGATCACGCCCTGGCGGAAGTGCATCGCTACGTGCGCTTGACGATGAATCGTGCGCGCGAGCGCATTCGAGACCAGCCTCATGACGAACCCGGCAATTTACTCGAAGCCATGCTGCAAATTCGCGACACACCGGGCTCTGGTATCACCGATGACCAGGTGGCGGCCAACGTGCTGACCATGTTGCTCGCGGGCGAAGACACCACGGCGCATTCGATCGCGTGGGCGCTTCTGTATCTGAGCGCCGACGATGCGTTGCAGAGTCGGGTTTCAAACCGGTCACGCGCCGTGTTGGGAGCCGCTGGCGTGTGCCCGACTTACGAAACACTCAAGACGCTCGACCTGTGCGAGGCCGTGTGCACTGAAGCGAGCCGGTTCAGGCCCGTAGTTCCCGTTCATGCGTTTGAGCCGCTGCAGGACGTCGAGCATCGCGGGATTCACTTGCCTGCCGGTTCCAGAATGTTCTTCTTGACGCGCCCCTCCATGCTGGACGCGAGCAACTTCGAGCATCCGGACAAATTTGATCCAGAGCGTTGGATGCATGAACGAACACCGGAGCGCGGAGCGCACGAGACGCGCGCGCATTTGCAGTTTGGCGGGGGACCGCGGGTATGTCCTGGCCGGCATCTTTCGACGGTCGAAATGCGGCTTGTTATTTCAATGTTATCGGCCGGGTTTGTTTCGCAACTTGCAGTCGATACGAGTTCTATTCGGGAAGTGGCCGCGTTTACGATGGTGCCGGATAGGATGCCAGTGCGGCTTTATATGCGGCAGTGATTGTCCGTTGGCAACACGTGAGCGCGGTCATCGAGTCGTGAAAATGTGATCGATGTCTCGTGGCAACAGATATCGCGTAACGCTCAAAAGAACCTTGGTTTGTCTGCTGTACGTGCTTATTGGTTTACTCAGGAGACCGCTTCAAGCCGTCGCATCCGCCTCGGCAATATGCCGCACGATCATGGCGTTGACGCTGTCGGCGTGCGTGAGCGGCCCCATGTGTCCTGCACCCTCGACGATTGCAAGACGCGCAGCGGGCAGCAGCATCGGCAGCCGCTCGGCGATCGCGCGCGTCGGGACGGGCGCGTGCTGGCCGCGCATGATCAGCGCCGGGACACGCAGGCCGGTGTATGCGCTTGCGGGCGTGCGTTCGTCGAGCAGCGCGCGAAAGTCGAGCGGCGCCTTTGGCGCCCAGCGTGTGAGTGCCGCCTGCACCGAGGGCCGCAACGCTTCCCATGCGCCCCGGCCGCCCCAGTAATCGACGAATGAAGCCGCCGCGCCCCGATAGTCGCCACAGGTCACGCCATCGGCGGTGCGCTTCGAGATGGCGATGATTTCCGCGAGCGCGTACGCTCCGTGCGCGCCCATCACTTTCAGCAGATGAAACGCCGAGGGCTCGTAGAGCGTGATGCTCGCGATGCGCTCCGGCCGTTCGACGGCCGCGCGCAACGCCACGCCACCGCCATACGAGTGCCCGACGAGATGCACCTTGCCGCGCGAGGCGTCGATGATGCCGATCGTCCTCGCGGCCTCGTCGGCGAGCGTGAACGCGCGCTCGCCGCTCCACGGGCCCGTGCTATCGCAGCCGTAGTGCTCGGGCGCGACGAACGCGTGGCGCGAGCCCAGCGCTTCGCCGAGCTTGCGCCATTGCGCCGCTCCCGAGCCGGAGCAGTGCAGTGCGATCACCGACGTTGCGGATGAGAAGGCTTGCGAAACGATAGTGCTATTCATGTCGTTCATGGAACTCAGGAGTTGGGCGCACGGATGCCGGATCGCGGAAGTCTCTACTATCGGCGCGGTGCGGGCGGCTGGCTATGATCGAGACGCCGGAGCGCATGTCCAGGCGTCCAAACTGATTGAGAGAGGGCGCGTTGGTTTGTCGCGTCAGCGGTCAATCTCCGTTAAATGCATGCGGCGTTCGAGTTCGCCCATGTCGGCGGCGGACGCGAGATATTCGTCACGACGACTGTGTTCAGCACGGTCAAGTGCCTTTTTCAGCAACGGGTAAAGATAGATGAGCAAGATAAGCAAGACGTCCTCCGGTTGGCGACCTGGTTGATTGCGTATCGCGCACGAACGGGCACGACACGTGGGTTCCAGGCGTGCATCCGGTGGGGACATCCGAGTTCGATGGATGGGCGGGTCGTGCTACGGCTGGACGCAGCGTAATGCAGAGTCCATGCCAAATTGCAGCGAGCCTTGTCTGGCGGACGTTTGGCGATATTTGAGGGGCGCGGATGGGGCGAAGTGTCGTCGCGCGGCCGACGAATATTCGAGTGGAAGTCGGGCCGCGACAGACACGTGCTCAGTACGTGGCACGCTATACCAAGCGCCACGCTTCGGAAAGGGGCAAGAACTCAGTCACGAGTTCCAGTGTGAACGCCCGACTACTGCGCGATGACATCGAGCATTCACTATCCATTTAGAACTGGTGACGAACACCCACCATCGCACCCGTTTGATCCACCCCGGGCAATGGCGTAGAAGCGGGTGGAATCACGCCGCCATCAATCGTGAACGCGGCGTTGCGCTGGTTGAACATACGCCCTGCTGTGACGTACACGGAAGTGCGCTTGGACAATAAGTACGACACACGCGCTGCGATCACGGAAGCTCCCGCGGAACTCCCACCGTTGACCGATATATGTCCGAACTGGGCGTCAAGCGCGATCTGTGGAACGGGAAAATAGGTCCCGCCAAGCCACCAGTAGTTGCTGACCGCGTCGAAAACAGTCGGCGTCTGTACCCCGTGATTAATTCGATGAAGGTATCCCGCACCGATCGTCGAGGTACCCAGTTTCACGTAGCCGTCGATGACGGCACGTGTATCAGTTTGCGAGGTATTGGGCTGGGGCGAGCCAGGGCCGCCACCGCCGTAATTGCGGTCAATCGCCGTCGCCACGCCCCATGTCGCCGCTTCATATTTCACCATGGCAGACATTGACTTGCAGGCCCGCCAGTCCGTCGGCGACTGCCCGGCGCACCCGCCGGCCGGCGCAGAATCCACCGCGTCGCGCCCGAACGAATAAGTCACGCCCACGGTCAGCCCCGATGACGTGAACGTGTAGGCGACCGCGTTGTCGAGCCGCGCTTGAGACAAGTACGGGTCCAGATCACCGGCGGCATAGACATTCGGCCCCATCGTGTCACCCGGCAAGGCCCAATAGATCTGAGAATATTGCCGGCCTAAAGATAATGTCCCCCACCGCCCTGAAAGTCCGACATATGCCTGCCTGCCAAACAGGCGACCACCCTGATTCAGCGTTCCCTGTGACGGGGCGAAGCCCGACTCCAATACGAAAACCGCGCTGAGACCGCCACCCAGATCCTCCTTGCCACGCAAGCCCCACCTCGAGGGTATCGATGCCGTGAGCGACGGCATACGCACGACGCTGGACTGGTGAGCACCGACATTTGTCACGTACTCGATACCGGTATCGATAATCCCATACAGAGTGACAGAGCTCTGTGCCTGCGATGCTCCCGGCGCACATGCCGCAAGAGACGCGAGTCCCCACCAAATTGTCTGACGCCACGAGAAGGCACGTCCCGTCCGACCCAGCCTCGAACTCATCATCTGTCTCCCTTTGGTTAAATGCTTCCACGGAAGATAATTTTTTGTCGTCTTCCCTGTCAAACGATTTGCCGTCGGGAGATACCCGCATCTGGAACCTCTGAGGCTTGGCATCGTCAGAAATAACGAGCCTTACCCACGAAATTCGCTGTGTTTGTCGAAATTTTCACATATTGGCGTTTGCCCTACCTCGACACTCATCGCTCAGAATAGTATCTTCCGTGGAAGACGTAATAGATTGACGTGATCAATTGAGCAGGAGTTCGTTGAAAAATGAAGCAATTGAAAGATCACCAGACAAACCACGGTCGCGGTGCCGCACCGTCACCGAACCCAGCGTGGGAGAAGGATCGCGTGCTCTCCGGCTTCGCCTGGCATGATGACTACGCCCTTGGCCATCAGGCGATGGACGAGACCCATCACGAGTTTGTCGCGTGTGTACACACGCTGCTGACAACGGACGACGAAAATCTCGAGAACGCGCTCGAAGCGTTTGCCGAGCATGCGCGCCGCCACTTTGATGACGAGGACGCCTCGATGCGCGAGACAGCCTACGGTTCAGCGGGCTGCCATATCGACGAGCACGCGGCCGTGCTCCGATCCCTCGACGAGGTACGCACCATGTTGGCTGATGGACGGACCGAGGTCGTCCGCTCTTTTGCCAGAGCGCTGGTGGATTGGTTTCCGGAGCATGTGCGCGTGATGGACCAAGGTCTGGCGCGCTGGCTGGTTCAGCGACAGTTGGGCGCCTCGCCAGTAGTCATCCGGCGTCGGCTTCACATCGCCGCATGACACGCTCTCCTCTCTTTACGGCTATATCCGTCATGGAACACAAATCGACCCCTATGAACACTTTGCTGCAAGTCAAAGTCTCTGCCAAAACCTGGCCGGCGGACGACATTGCCGGCTATGACCTCTCGCCATTGGCGGATAGTGCACTGCCTGCCTTCGAAGCAGGCGCGCACATCGACCTACACGTGCCTGGTGGCCCCGTACGTCAGTACTCCTTGTATGAACTGCCGGGCGAATACCCCCGCTACCGGATTGGCGTGCTGCGCGATCCCCAATCCCGCGGCGGCTCGGTAAAGCTTCTCGATAACGTGCATGCGGGAGATACGCTCACGATCAGCGCCCCGCGCAATCACTTCAGCCTGCACAGCGGTCAAAACAACCGTTCGATCCTGTTCGCGGGTGGCATCGGTATCACGCCGATCCTCTGCATGGCGCAGCAGTTGGCGCGCGAGCACCGCCCATTCGCGATGCACTACTGTGGGCGCACGCTGTCGCGCATGGCTTTCGTCGATCGCCTGCAACAAGCGCAATTTGGCGACGATTCGCAGATGCACGTGCACGTCGATGACGGCGCCCCCGACCAGCAACTCGATGCCCGCTCCGCGATAGGCTCGCCCTCTTCCGACAAGCATCTTTACGTGTGTGGACCCAACGGCTTTATGGACCACATCCTGCAGACCGCGCGCGAACTCGGTTGGGACGAGGGACACCTGCACCGCGAATATTTCGCGGCAACGCCAATCGATTCTTCAGAGGACGGACGGTTCGAAATCGAGATCGGCAGCAGTGGCCAGGTCATCGAGGTTCACGCGGATCAAAGTGCCGCGCACGCCTTGCTCGACGCCGGTTTCAACTTGCCATTGTCTTGCGAGCAAGGAGTTTGCGGCACCTGCATGACGAAGGTGCTGGCCGGCGCACCCGACCATCGAGATCTGTATCTGACGGACGAGGAGCGGGCACGCAACGACAGCTTCATGCCGTGCTGCTCGCGCGCCAAGACTTCCCGGCTGGTGCTAGATCTTTGAGGCCACCTGTTACTCACTGCCTGACACTGTAGCGAGGGGATCAACATGTTGACCAAGCAAGATAACGAATTGATGTGCCGTATCGGAGTAGGTACGGCCATGGGCGAGGCAATGCGCCGCTTCTGGCTGCCCGTCATCCAGGCGTCGGACATGCCGCAGGCGAATGGAGAGCCGCAGACGATAGATCTGCTGGGTGAGCGGTTTGTCGTGTGGCGCGACCAGCAGGGTCGCCCCGGCCTCTATGCAGAGGGCTGTCTACACCGGGGTGCTTCAATGCAGTTGGCCCGTTCGGAGGGCGATGGCCTGCGCTGCATCTATCACGGCTGGAAGTTTGCGGTGGATGGGACTGTCCTCGAGACCCCGAACATCGAAGACCCGAAATTCAAGGAGCGCATCAAGGGACGAACCTATCCAGTGCGGGAAGCGGGCGGCATCGTCTGGGGTTATCTGGGTCCCAAGGGTGAAGAGCCGCCCTTCCCGCACACGGCCTTCATGGACCAGCCGGACTCGCACCGCATCAACGCCTGCGCGGTCATCAACGCCAATTTCGTTCAGGTGATGGAAGGTCTCGTCGACTCATCGCATTTGACCGTCCTCCACAGTTCCGCCCTCGCGAGGACCAACGACTCCGATCTTGACTATGCGAAGAAGACTTCGCACATGCAGTTCGACGCAACCCCGAAGATCGAAGCAGACGAAACGGACTTTGGTTTCCACTATGTCGCAATCCGCCAAAACGGGGACAAACGTATCGCTCGAGTAACCGCATTCATCGCACCTTGCTTCATCGCCAACGCGAACGGGGATGTCTGGCTTGCGATCGTCCCGGTTAGCGACGAGCGCTGCAACCTGTATCACGTGTGGTGGGACGCCGAAAAGCGCATTGGCGTAGAACCGTTGCGCAGTGAGCAACTCACGTTCGTGGGCCTGGATCAGCCGACGCTGCGCAAGTACGGGATGACGACCGACACCTGTGACTCGTCGGCCGCGATGTCCGTCGCCAATGGCTATCGTCAGGACCGCGTGCAGCAGCGCAATGGCCACTTCACCGGTTTTGACGGCATCACGCAGGAAGACGCCGCGTGCAGCGTTTCGAGCGGCGCAATTCGCGACCGGTCGCAGGAAATGCTATCCACGGCCGACATCGCGATCAGCCGTCTTCAGCGCTGCTTGCTGGCGTACGCCCGGGCGGCCCGTGACCAGCAGGAGATAGCGGCGCTGCGAGCGAACGCTGGCAGCGCAATAGGCGTGTCCGGTGAGATCGGTATCGACGAGAACTGGCGCACCCTGGTTCCGCACCATCGGATCGTTTCGTCCCATGGTGCACGTGCAGAGCGCAGTTAATAACGAAAGTCAGGAAAGGAGCATTAAATGTTGAGCCACGCAGACAACGAGATTCTTTGCCGTATCGGTCCGGGTACCCCTGGAGGAAACCTGATGCGACGCTTCTGGCACCCGGTGTGCACCTCGGCCCAATTGCCGCATCCGGACTGCGCGCCACTGCGCGTCCGACTGCTCGGCGAGAACTATGTCGCGTTCCGGGACACCGAGGGCAAGGTCGGCTTTCTGGAAGAGCTGTGCATGCACCGGGGCGCATCGCTCGCACTGGGAAGGGTCGAGGAAGGCGGCATCCGCTGCCTCTATCACGGCTGGAAGTTCAGCGCGTCCGGCACCGTCATGGAAACGCCGAACCACGCCGATCCGAAATACGCTACACGGATGAAGGCGCCGGCCTTTCCAGTGCGCGAGGAAGGCGGCATCGTCTGGGCGTATGTGGGCCCAATCGAGTTGCTCCCGGCGTTTTCCCGCTATGCCTTCATGGATGCGGAACCGAACCACCGCGTCGTGCTGCGCGTCAACGTCGCCTGCAACTATCTGCAACTGGTGGAGGGTGGGGAGGACAGCTCTCACGTCGGCGTGCTGCATACCAACATGGCACGCCCCGGCTGGAAAGACAACGAGTTCACACGCAACCCTGACGTAATCAATCCTGCTGCGCTTGCATCCAATGACCTTGAACCGGCTCTGAAAATCGAAGAGACGGCCTTCGGTTTCCACTATGTCGCGCTGCGCAAGACCAATGAGCCGGGAGTCCGTAATGCACGCGTAGTCCCATTTATCGTCCCGTACGGCCGCATCATTCCTGCCCCGGCGTTTCAGTTCACCGTCCTCGAAGTCCCCGAAGACGACACGCACACCAGCACCTACATCGTCGTTCATGGCGACGCCCCGGTGAGCGAAGAGAAGATCATCGAGTTGCTCGGGCTGAACGACTGTACGTACTATGACCGCAAGAATTGCACGTTCACGGCTAGCTGGAACGACACCTTCGGCCAGAATCGCGAGCTGATGAAGGAAAGCTGGACCGGATTGCGCGGCGTCGAGGTGGAGGACGCCACGATCGGATTGTCTCAAGGGCCGCTCTACGACCGTTCGCGCGAGCATCTGGTGCCAGCCGACCAGGCTGTCGTGCGTGTGCGCCGCGTGCTGCTGGATTCGATCAAGCGTGTGACGCAGAACCAGCAGCCGCCCGCGCTCGGCCTCGACCTTCGGGGCGTGAGCGCCTGTGACCGACAACTCGAAGACGGTGTAGCCTGGCAAGAGCTGCTGCCTTCACATCGCCAGGTAGTGGCAGCCTGAGGAGGAGACTCGCATGAGCAACAACATCCATAACGACGTTCCGGACTACTTGTCCTTGTTACGACTCGACGGTCGCGGTTTTGTAGTGCTTGGCGCCGGCCAGGGTATCGGCGCGCAGACCGTTCATGCACTGGCTCAGGCCGGTGCTCGCGTGCTCTGCGTCGATCGCGACGAGACGCTCGCCCGGAACATTGCGGACGCCGTGGCCGGGATACCGTGCGTGGCGGACGCAACATCCCGCGTCGACATGCAGCGCGTGTTCGACACCGCGCGGCAGCATTTCGGCCGCGTCCATGGCGTCGTCGATATCATCGGTGTCGCGGGAATCAAGCCGCTATCCGCCGTCGACGATGAGTCGTGGGACCAGCAATTCGATATCGTCGTACGCCACGCGTACCTCGCGATTCAAATTGCCGGCGAAATGATGAAGGCCGATGGTGGCGGCACCTTTGCGTTTGTCGGCTCGCTCGCCGGCGATCGCGCGGTGCCGAACGAGGTTGCCTACGCGGCCTCGAAGGCGGCATTGCATCACCTCGTGCGCTGCGCGGGTGTTGAGTATGCCCCCCACAACGTGCGCATCAATGCAGTGTCTCCGGGTTTCGTCCGCACGCGCGACTGAATCAGCGTCTGGACGAATCGACGTGGACGACAGTCGGTCGCGCGATTCCGATTGGCCGGGCCGCCACGCCGGCGGAAATCGCGGGCCACCTGCTATTCCTTGCTTCCGATCTGAGCGCCCATATGGCCGGTGAGATCATCACTGTGGATGGCGGCCTCAGCGTCGTTGCCGCCATTCCCGCCATTACGTTCGCTCCCTCCACGACCCCGACTCCCTGAAATCAACGATGTCTTCTTCCTCTCAAAACCATATCCACCCGTCGCTTCGCGCTATTGCCGCAAATGCCGCAGCGAAACCGAGCATGGCGGAGGTGAGCCCCGAGGAGGCGCGTGCAGGCATCGCCGCACGCACTGCCGCACGGGAGCCCGGCCCCCGTATCGACAAGGTTTTCGATTTCATGATTCCGGGCCTCGACGCCGAAATCCCCGTACGCATCTACCATCCAAAGGGCGCCACAGGGGTCACGATGGCCTTTCACGGCGGCGGATGGCTGATGGGCAATCGGGACAGCTTCGACGCGGTATGCCGGCATCTGGGCCACGACTCCGGACTGGCGGTGGTCAGTGTCGACTATCGGCTCGCGCCTGAGCACCCCTTCCCTGCAGCGTTGGACGACGTGTGGGCCGCGACCTGCTGGGTCGCCGAGTACGGGCACACGCTGGGCCTTCCGTCCGAACGCTTGACCGTGTTCGGCGAGTCGGCCGGCGGCAATCTCGCGGCAGTGGTCTGCCTGCTTGCGCGGGACCACGCCAAGCCGCGCATTCTCGCCCAGGCACTCGTCTATCCTGCAACAGATGCTCGTCAGCAGATGGCCTCGCTATCCACCTATGCCGAAGGCTTCATGCAGCGCAAGGCCGACGTCGAGTACGCATTTCGCACGTACGCACTGGATCATGGTGTGACGCCCACAACCTGGAAGCTCTCGCCGCTCCTTGCCGACAACCATGCGGGACTACCGCCGGCCATCGTTATCACCGCCGAGTGTGATGCCGTGCGCGACGATGGCGAAGCCTACGCGCGGAAATTGGCCGAAGCGGGCGTCCCGGCGACGTGCGTGCGATACCTCGGCATGCTGCATACCTTTTACAGCATGCGCGGCCAAGTCGACGCGGCGGCGCTGGCCCAGCGCCAGATAGCCGACATGTTGCGCAATGCGGTGCAAGCGGTATAAGGACGACTATCCTCCAAGCGGAACTACTCGGCCGCGCGCCTGATCTTTGACGCGTCGTCGGAAAATTTACGTACAATTGTGCGCGGCCATATTGAGCCAGTCCCGCTAAAATTTGCCGGGAGTGAACATCCTTCCAGGGAAGTCATCGAGATGAGCATCGCAGCACCAAAGCGACCCGCGCCTACCCGAACCCGCAAGAATGCGGCATCGGAACAGTCGGAGCCCCCCAGGAAAGCGAATCTTCCTGGTAGCAGCCTGATCGAATTCATCACGCTGCAGTGGCAACGCGAACACAGCGAGCTCGATCTCTCCAACTTCCTGCTCGCGATCTATTTCATGCGGCTCGGCACGCTCGTAGAACAGGCGTTTGACAAAATGTGCCAGGGCCTGTGTGGCATTAGCGGGTCGGACATGCGTGTGCTGCTGGCACTGCGCCGCAGCGGTCATCCGTACGCGAAACGCCCCACGGATTTGTATCGGGCACTACTCGTTACCTCGGGCGCAATTACCAAAAAGATCGACCGTCTCGCGAGCCTTGGCTTGGTGGAGCGTCAGCAAGACCCAAGTCACGGCGGCGGATTCATCGTCCATTTGACCAGGAAAGGCCTTGATGTCGTTGAGAAGGCGATAGTGAAGCTGGCGGAAGAGTCGTCGATCGCGCCCGCGATGGCACACTTTTCAGAGGCGGAACGCGCTGCGGGCAACGAGTTCTGCCTGCGGACACTGGCGTTAATGGAAGAATTGGTCCTTCCGGGTCTTGAAGAACCCGACAACGCATTGTCGAAGCCTCGGGTCAAGGGCACGCGCTCGCCACGCAGTCGTTGAAGATCCACTCATCTTCACATACTGAGACTCTCCATTCGCCGGTGCTGGTCGCCCACGGCGGCTTCGCCCTGGTCGTGCGGCGCCCGAATGTGCTCGATATAGTCGTTCGCGCTACGGCTCAATTGATCCGCCGGAATAACGTGATTCGCGCCCTGCAACGCGAAAAGAGGCAAATAACGCGCGCCGACAAAACGCGCCGTTTGTTCGAGCGGACGAAGCAGTTCGACCAGCGTGTGTCCCACACGGCCATCTGACTGATAAGCGGCTTCAGGACTGCCGGTCGATACGACCAGCCCTATTTCTTTGTGCGCCAGCCGATTGCCACCCGGACCGTATGCCCAGCCATAAGCGAGGACGTCGTCGAGCCATTTTTTCAGCAGCGGCGGAGTGCTGTACCAATACAGCGGAAACTGCAGAAAGATTCTCTCGTGGCTTTCGAGCAGCGCCTGCTCCGCCGCGACGTCGATATTCCAGTCCGGGTATAGCTCATAAATATTCCGAATGGTGACCGGACCCGGAGCTTCCTGGAGCCTGGATCGCCACGCCGCATTGATCTGCGACTCGGCAAGGTTCGGATGAGCGAGTATGACCAACGTTTTCTTGCTCATGATTTCCTCGCTCCATGACGGAAATCGATGCGCGTTCATAATGCGTTTCATGTCAGGCTCCTTGACGGATAAGAGGGACCCAACGACCCGGTGTCTGCGCAAGATCTGCCTTCGCGCTCCGGTGCGTCGATCCGTTGCAGACATTCTTGCCCGCCAGAGCGGCCCCGCCAATTCCCCAAACATGCGGGCAACGGGTGCAGCAATGCACAAGTCCGCGCACATCTGCAGCCTTGCAATTAAAGTCAATCGTAGGCGCAAAAATAGTTGATTGAGATCGGTCCAGTCCGCTTCTAATATCTTTGTCCAGCCGCGTCACCTCGAGATTCGGACGATCAAGAGAGAAAAGGAGAGCATCCGTGTTCGACTGGGAGGATTTACGCTATTTCATTGCATTTAGTCAGGAAGAATCCCTCGCAAAAGCGGCGCCGCAATTGAAGGTCGACCACGCGACCGTCGCGCGAAGAATTGCTTCACTCGAACAGGCCCTTGAACTCAAGCTAGTCGACCGCCCCCGCGCGCCTATGTTCTGACCACGGACGGCGAACGCATCGCAGAACGCGGCAAGGAAGTATGGCTCTCCATCCACGACGATCTGCGGCACGCGCCGGCCATCCGTAGCTTCATTCAGTTCATTGCCAACTGCTTCCCCGGCGACGGTTGGCGCCAACAGCACGTCACCAAAGATTGTGCATTTCTTCACGGACCATCCGCACATTTCGGGAATTGGCAGATAGAAGACCGGTAGCAATAATGAGTTCACCGATCGACGAACAACACGAGATGAATCGTAGATTTTCCGCCTCGTCGTTGAACGTCTTCTCTTCGATCTCTCAAGGAGCATGAAATGAAACGCGTATTGATCCCGGCTGTTGTTCTTGCAAGTGTCATCGCATCATCCACTGTGTTCGCCGCGCCTGCCGACTACGGCAAGACTCGCGCACAAGTGCGGGCGGAACTGATCCAGGCTCGTGAAGCGGGTTTACTCGACGCGCCCGATACCACGTACCCCACCGCTCAGTTGCGCGCAGCAGCCGCACTGCAGGCCGCTAACACGGCCGCCACGAACGCCAGCGCATCAGCCGTGGGTGGCAGCGTCGCGGGCCACTCTCAAAGCGGACGCCGCACTGTAACCGCGCCCGAAGCACGGGACAGCATCTATTTCGGTCAATGAACGTCGCGTAAAGGAAGCATGCGCATCGCCAGAACCCGATGCGCATTTCTTCACATGCGGCGTGCAGTAGTGAGGAGTTCCGTGACGCCGGTCAGGCAACTACGATGAACTCACCGTAACCAGTCAAGGAGTAACGTGATGGAACAGTTCAAGATGCGCATCGGCAGCGAGTGGCGCGGTGCGAGCGATGGTCGGACGTTCGAAAGCCTCAACCCCTACAACGGCGAGATCTGGGCCGAGGTGCCGCGCGGCACAGCCGAAGATGTCGACGCCGCGGTGCGCGCCGCTCATGCAGCGTTCAAGCGCGGCCCTTGGGCGACGATGACAGCGAGCCAGCGCGGCATGGTCCTGCACAAGATCGGCGATGCGATCGCCGCGCACGCGGAGGAGCTGGCCGACATGGAAGTGAAGGATAACGGCAAGCTGAAAGCCGAAATGCTCAAGCAGATGGAATATCTGCCGCAATGGTTCTACTACTACGGCGGCCTCGCCGACAAGGTTCAGGGCAACGTCACACCGTTCGACAAACCCGGCATTTTCCACTACAGCACGTTCGAGCCGCTCGGCGTAGTGGCAACGATCGCGCCGTGGAATTCTCCGCTGCTGCTCGCGGTTTGGAAAATAGCGCCGGCGCTTGCAGCGGGTAACACGGTCGTCATCAAGCCATCCGAGTTCTCGTCGGCATCCTCCATTCTGTTTGCGAAACTGTGTGAAGAGGCCGGCGTGCCGGATGGCGTCGTCAATATCGTAACTGGCTTCGGCAAAGAAGTGGGTGAACCGCTCGTCGCTCATCCATTGGTCGCACGCGTCGCCTTCACCGGCAGCGAGGGCGGTGGTCGCCATGTGTACGAGAACGCGGCACGCTCCTTCAAGCGCGTTTCACTGGAACTGGGCGGCAAGTCGGCCAATATCGTCTTCGAGGATGCGAACCTCGACGACGCGGTGAAGGGCGCCGTAACCGCCATCTTCTCGGCAACGGGCCAGAGCTGCATGGCCGGATCACGCCTGCTCGTGCATTCGAGCATCCATGACGAGTTCGTCGAGCGGCTGGTGAAGTTCATGCAGGACGTGCGACTGGGCGATCCGATGTCGCCGGAGACGAACATGGGCCCTGTCTCTACCCAGCCACAACTCGAAAAAACCCTGTACTACATCGACGTGGCGAAACAGGAAGGCGCACGCCTCGTTCTGGGTGGCGGACGTTCGACGCGGCCTGGCACCGAGAACGGCTTCTTTGTCGAGCCGACCATTTTCGTCGATGTTCGCAACGACATGCGCATCGCGCAGGAAGAGGTATTCGGACCGGTCGTGGCGGTCATCAAGTTCGACACGGAAGAGGAAGCGATCGCGATTGCCAACGACAGCAACTATGGTCTGGCGGCCGGCGTCTGGACACGCGATCTTCGCCGCGCCATGACGGTGCCGAAACAACTCGAAGCAGGCAGCGTGTGGGTCAATGCGTATCGCCTCGTCAGCTATCTCGCGCCGTTTGGCGGTGTGAAAGCGTCGGGAATCGGCCGCGAGAATGGCATTCGTGCGATTTACGAATACCTCGAAGCCAAGAGTGTCTTCATCAACCCCACGCCGGGTGTCGAAAATCCGTTCGTGCTGGGCTGAGCAGGCCGTGTCTCCAGGACGATCGCCGACGTAGTCGCACGCCGGCGGTCGTCCTTACGCAAGGACACCGACTGCACACATTCTTCAACCAACGTCGACAGCAAGCGAAAGGGTTGGCAAGGCAATGCGTTCGAAGTGGATCCCCTCTTATAGCCTCGTGATGTTCGCGGGCCGTGCGGCTCTGGCCGCGACGCTCGCGCTACTCTGTTCGCTGCTTCTTGGCCTGCACGAGCCGCATTGGGCCGCATGGACCGCGGTTTCCGTCGGGCTTCCAGCACGCGGGGACGGTCTGCTGAAATCGCTCAACCGGGCGATCGGAACGGCAATTGGCGCGCCAACCGGCGTTCTGCTTGCTTTCGCGGCGCACGGCAGCGAGCCGCTGCTCGTCGGCTTGCTGGCGGCATGGCTCGCCGTGTCTGTGTATGCAGGTCTCTCGCTGCGTCATTATCGCGCCTACGCGGCGGTACTGGCTGGCTACAGTGCAGTCATCATTGCCATGTCTCTCACGGACCAAACGGGTCAACTGTTCGAGGTGGGGCGAGATCGTTGCGCCGGTATTTTCATCGGCATCGCCAGCACTTTGCTCGTGCTTCTTTTGTCGCGCGACGTACAAAGCGGACATGCAAGCCGACGTATTCGCCGCGCGATTGCGACGGCATGCACCTGGAGCGCGGACCGGCTTGTCGGCTTGCCGCGCGCCTGGGCCGCCGACGGCACCGGCCCGCAACGGCTGCGCAGCCAGTTGAGCGACATCCTGGCGCTTGACGGCGCCGTTCACAGTGCAGTCGCCGAGTCGCCAGCGTTGTGGGCTCGCGCGGGCCGTTTGCACAAGGTCGTGCCGGCACTGCTCGATCTGCTCGTCGTGTCGAGAAGCATCGAGCGGAACTTCGAAGAGGCTGCCGCCAGAAATAACCCCATAAGCGAAGAGGTCGAAATCGTCGTCGTCAAAGCATCCGTATTGCTCACGTCCATCGCTGGCGCACTAACCGACGATCCGGCACACGACATCGAAAAGCTGCCAGGCTTTCGGCGCCAGGCGCAGGCATTGCGTGGCATGCTCGTATGCATTCAGGCACGAAATGCGATTGAACGTCGGCGCATCGATCTCGTATCGGCACTCCTCGGCGCAACAGAAGCCGCGCTGAGAACCTATGCCGCCTTAACAGGGGAACAAGGTGGTGTCGATACAGAAAGCTATCCGGCCCCGGTCTACGCACTTGATCACAGCTACGCGATCGCTGCGGCGTTGCGCGCCGGGTTCGCGTTACTGTTAGCCGGCGCTATCTGGATTGCCTCCGGTTGGCAAGGCGGACCGCTGTTCGTCGCGTTTACGGCGATTGCAATTGCCCTCTTCGCCATCCGGCCCGACCCGCGAGATACGGGCCGTCATTTTCTCGCGTCGGGCGCGGTTGGGGCCGGCGCAGCGTTCCTGTTCTATGCGACGGTCTCGCCGCATCTTCCTCACGCGATAGGCGTTTCGCTCGCCGAGGGCGGCATTGTTTTTCTTGGGATCGTTGTCGCGTCCGTGCTTTCGAACGCGTTCTGGGCGTCGGGTTTTTGCCTCGTGTTCCTCGTCGTGTCGGATCCCGCGTCCATTGCTCATACGACCACGGCCGCGATAAGCGCGCATGCGCTGGGTGTGCTGGCCGGCTCCGCACTGGCCGCGCTAGCCTTCCATCTTGTTCCGTCGCGCAGGTTTGAACAACAGTGGCGCAAACAGCGCCTCAAACGGATAGCCGACGCGATCAGGACCTTGATCGCTTCACCCGTCGCGCAGCAAACGGTCGACATGCGCCATGCGTGGCAATGCCGTAGCATCGATACGCTGGTGCGACTCGCGTTGCCCGCCGCCTCCGTCAAGGAGGTGGACGAGTGCATGGCGTGGATAGAGATTGGAGGTGAACTTCTCAAGTTGAAGGAAGCTTCGCGCGTCGAGCCGCTTCCGTTGAACGCCAGAAAGTCGATCAACGACTTGCTGACGGACCTTCAGAGTCTCGAACTGCAATCGTGGCACGTGCGGTTGATCGTAGCCGATGCCGAACTGCGCGACGAGAAGCTCGCCGGCAACCAGCATGTACTGGGGACTCGCGCGGTGGTTCTTGAACTTGCCTCGCTTATACAGCGCATTGCGGCAGCGGAGAGTTGCGACAGCGGCGCAGAGTATCAACTGAAATCCAGGAGCAATACTGTATGGCAATGAATACCGATACCCGCTTCTTCCAGCTTATGGCCGGGTCTTATGAGCGACTCCTTGGGAAACCGCTTGTTCCCAAGGGATTAAGCGCCGTTCAGGGTGTTGAATGGCTTTATGCCGAAGCCCCGTTTGGCATTCTCGCGCACAACACCGCGGCTGATCCCGTGTTCATCTACGGCAACAAGCGCGCACAGTTCCTGTTCGAATACGACTGGGATGAGCTCACCTCGCTGCATTCGCGGCTGTCGGCTGAAGCACCGGAGCGCAGCGAACGCCAGGCGTTCCTCGATCAGGTAGGACGCGATGGATTCGTTACCGGATATCGCGGCATTCGGGTTGCGAAATCCGGTAGGCGCTTCTGGATTGAACGAGCCACCGTGTGGCAACTCTTCGACGAAGATGGGACGTATCGAGGTCAGGCCGCGATGATCCCTGAGACGACCGATATTTGACCCATCGTTCAAATGCTTCCGCAGGCCAGTTGTGACGCGCATGCATCGGCACTGGCCTCGGACACTGCTTCCCACCGCCCTGGTGTTATCGACCCTTGAACTGCGGCTTGCGCTTTTCCGCGAAAGCCCGGCGCCCTTCGATACGATCTTCCGATTCCCGCATTGCGCCCCAGGCCAACTCCGTGAATTCAAGCGCCTGGGTCAGTGGCACATTGCTGCTGGTTTCGGCAACCTTCTTGATCATCTGGACGGCTAGCGGTCCGTTACCCGAGATGATCCTTGCCAGCTCCAACGCTTTATTCATCAGGGATTCGGGCTCAACCACGTCCGACACCAGCCCAACACGTTCTGCGTATCCTGCGTCGACCTTGCCACCTGTCAGCAGCATTTTCATTGCAACGGCGGACGGCACCGCTTTCTGAAGCGCCTGAATGCCGCAGACGGCCGGAATGCTGCCCACGACAGCTTCAGGCAGGCCGAGCACAGCGTTGGTGGCGGCAATGCGCAGGTCGCACTGAAGGGCCAACTCAAGACCTCCGCCCAGGCAATAGCCATTAATCGCGGCAATCATCGGCTTGAAGATTCGAAGCGAACTGAGTTCGATCAGGCGAACGTAGACACCTTCAGCAGCGGCACGATCGATGGATTTGACGAACGACGAACCGAAGTTGGTCGAAGGCGGCAGCGTGTTTTTCAGGTCCGCCCCGACACAAAACGACTTACGCCCGGCGCCGGTCAGAACGATGACGCGAACTTCCTCGTCGTCCCGAGCCTCCGCCAAAACGGCGCGGAGTTCCTTCAGGCTCTCCAGATCGAGTGCGTTCAGTGCTTCCGGACGATCCAGGGTAACCGTTGCGATTCGATCCGAAACTGAGTAATGGATGGTCATGACCTTGCTCCTTAAACACTCGGCGAGGACAGTGATCGCCCACCACAGACATATAGCGTCTGCCCGGTGATATAGGACGACTCCCTTTGCGCGAAGAACAGAACCGCCTGGGCGATATCGTCGGGCGTTCCAATGCGCTGGACCGGAACCGATTTCTTCAGACGTTCCTGCAGTTCGACGTCAAATTTGCGAAAGAGCGGCGTGTCCACGATTCCCGGAGCAACGGCGTTCACCGTGATGCCAGCACTCGCCCATTCAAGCGCAAGACTCCGCGTGAGGCTTACCACGCCACCCTTGGCCGCCGAGTAGTTCGATTGCCCCACGCCACCCAGCCATGCCCGCGAAGAGATATTGACGATGCGGCCATAATTGGCCGGAACCATATGGTTCAATGCCGCCCGGCAGCACAGAAACTGCGATTTCAAATTGACGTTGATGACCGAATCCCACTCATCGTCGCTCATCTTGGTGATGCGTTTGTCTTTCACGATGCCGGCGTTGTTCACCAGAACGTCCAGCCGGCCCAGTCGCTCGGCGACCGCATCCACTGCCTGGTTCACGGATTCACTGCTCGTCACGTCCACTGGCATGCCTAGAACATCGGCCCCCGCGCGCGAAAGGGTTGTCGTGGCTTCATCGAGGCTGTCTAGGTCCATGTCAAACAGGACGATCCGTCGACCTTTCTGCGCCAAAGCCGACGCAATGCCGAAGCCAATGCCTTTGGCACCGCCCGTGATGATTGCGACTTCGGCGTCGCGACCAGTTTCAGATGAGTTCATGATGTTTACGCACGCGAAGAGATGGATGAACACGGCCGCCATGAATGCCGGCGAGCGCTCGGGCCACCCAGTTGAAGAGTGGACCGATTGCGATAGATGCTATTGCGTCGCTGTTTGGCGGGCAAATCACTTTTTCGCCGAGTTCGATTGACTTTCACTGTAGCTAGTCCACGCGTTGTCACCACTCGTCGTTCAGTTCATCAAATGTCAACCCAAACAGCAGGAAATGTCGGTTGTACCGCCCAGTTCGTTGCCATATCGTGGAATCAAGATGCGGCGTGTGTTGCTACCACGCGATCAATCTGTCATCGCTCAATGGATAGACACCGGACGTTTGGGAGACTGGAATGTTGGACGGAATGCGAATTCTCGCGTGGGGCTCACGCAGTGCAGTTGAATTGAGTGCGAGTCTGCTTGGACACGCGGGCGCGCAAGTGCATGTTGCAGACCCTGACTCAACTCAGTCGTTCTCAGGGTACGACGTGGTGATCGTCTCGTCTGATACGGCCAGTTTTGCAGCGTGGGCGGAGATATCGAGCCTGAAGGCGTCTGGCAAGCTCATCGTCTGCGACATATGCGCTACGGGCCCCCAGAGTGCGAGGTTTGCAGGCCGCTGGACAGATGGGCAAATCCAGGCGATCACGGGCCTGATGGACACGACGGGCTTTGAGAGCGGAGAACCGGTGAGTATCGGTATCCCGTTCACCGAAATCTCCGCAGCGTTATACGCTGCGGCGGCCATAGCGGCCGCATCGCGCGTCCTTCGTGCGCAAGGATTCGCACAGAACATCGACGTTTCCCTATTCGCCTGCGCGAGCAGCGCACTGACCACCTTTCTGCCGAAAGCGTTCACCCGCAGCAGCGTTGAACGTGTCGGGAACCGGCACCCGGCGTGCGCCCCGTGGAACGCGTATCGGACACTCGACGGTTGGGTCCTGATTTGTACCAGCACCGAAGACCAGTGGCGAAAACTGAAGATCGCAATCAATCAACCGGCACTCGACGACATTCGCTTCGCGACCTTGAATGAAAGGGTCCGCAACGTAGATTCACTTGATCCGGTTATCGAGGCCTGGTCTTCCGAGTTGACTACCGATCAGTGCTGCGCTCTGTGCGAGAAAATCGGCGTGGCAGCGGGGCCCATCGTACCCATTTCGTTGCTCCATGAAGAGCCGAATTTCAAGCTGCGGCATCCAGTGGCCGCCGCAGAGATTTTAGCGGGTGAAATCGGGAAGCACACGTATGCGGCGGTTACGCCGTTCCGGACATTCCCTCTGATGAACGACAGCGAGTTTCACAGTAATGCGCCTGAAACTCCGCGACGGTTGACTGCGAAATCTGCCGGTTACGTCGCAGGATTAGAGGCGCGACAAGGCCCAAATCCAGCCGGCGCATTGACGGGTGTCCGGGTGATCGAGATCGGGCAATACACAACCGCGCCCCTCGTCGGTAAACATCTTGCGGCGCTCGGTGCCGAGGTGATCAAGGTTGAGCCGCTGGAGGGAGAGGTTGCGAGAAACTGGTCTCCGGGACAAGACGGGTTGAGCTATTTCTTTGCCCTCAACAACACCGACAAGAAGAGCATCTCGCTGGATCTGAAGCAGGCATCTCACCTGCGTTACCTCGAAGCGTTGCTCGCCACAAGTGATGTCCTCGTCGAAAACCTTCGTCCGGGAGCGCTAGCCAAACTTGGCCTGGACCGATCCTCTTTGAAAGAGATCAATCCGGCGCTGATCTACTGTTCGATCTCGGGATTTGGAATTGAGTCCGCTTATCCGACGCGACCTGCGTTTGATACGGTCATCCAGGCGATGAGCGGCCTCATGGACCTCACACGCGATGGTAACGGCGCTCCTGTGAAAGCGGGCGCATCGGCAGCCGACATTCTCGGCGGCCAGGCGGCCTTGTTTGCGATAGTCGCCGAACTCGTTGGACAGTCGGAAGGAAGCGGGAGGTTCGTAGAGATATCCATGCAGGACGTGGCGGCGTGGAGCTGTCTATTCGCTGCCGGCAATCCTGCTTCGAAAAGCATGACCATTGCCTGTTCGGACGGATACGTCTCGGCCGAGGCAACGAATTCCGTGGAAATCGAAGTGGTCCATAGCCAGGCACCAGGCGCTCACTGTGAGGCGATGACTCGTGACCTCCTGATAGCAAAGCTTGAGTCACTGGGCATTGCAGCCGTGCCTGTAGTCCGCATGGACGAGCTAATGGACGACGCGGATTTTCTGGCGGATATATTGAGTGTCGGCCGGGACAATGAGGGGGCATTCTGGCCGCTCATAAAAATGCCCTATAGGCTGTCCCGCACGCCAGCAAAAGTTCGTACCGTTCCTAGCCGCCTTGAACGCGTGATGGTGCAGTTCACTGAAAAGCATGAGTCAACAAACGAAATACCTATCACCAATACGCACGAGAGTTGAAATGGCAAAGCGAGATTCAGTTCAGATCGCCGAGAAATTCTGGCGTGAAGTATGGCAGTTGCGTAATCCGAACGCTGCGGACCATCTGGTTTCGGAAGACTTCACCGTGATGTCCGGCGGTGTGGATATCAGATCGCGCGAAGCGTTCAAAAAGTGGGTGGCAGCATTCCTGTCGAGCATTGACGACTTTAAATTCAATGTCATCGAAACATTCCAGAACGAGACAGGCGACCGAGTGGTGACTCGCTGGCGTATCACGGGAAAAAACAAGGGTTTCATGGGTTCTGAATCGTGCGGGTCGCCGATCGACATGACGGGGACTGCTGTCTTGCACGTTGGTGAAGACGGCCTGCTGAGACACAACTGGGTGGAGCGCAGCGCGTTGGAAGTGCTTCGGAGCCTGTCCGCGAAAAGTCGATCCTTTGAGGCCGGATCGGCGTCGACCTGTCGACGTTCGAATGTCCTCTGATTCAGCGACCGAATCAAGCTGAAGCAGCTACTTCGCCCAGTCCTCGCGCCGCGCCAGCGAATGAAGTCAACAACGGGTGGCCGGCCCGCAAATCCACGCGACACAGCCGGAATTCGCGGTGCCAATCACGGCTTTCTTCTAAGCTCGGGCGGAGAAGTCCGTCGCACCGCTCGCAACTCCTTCCATACTTCCATCTCCTGCGTCATGTAGGCGTTTTTTTGCTGCGACAGCGACCAGCGTGTCGATGCCGCGCGGCCGCCGCAACGGGGAGTTCGGCGAATTGACCACCGTAGGTACGTGGTAACATTTCGTCATGCGAACGCTTCCGTCTCTCAACGCTCTGCGAGCTTTCGAAGCCGCGGGTCGGCTCCTCAGCGTCCAACTGGCCGCGGAGGAATTGCATGTCACGCCCGCCGCCGTTAGCCGCCACATCAAGCTGCTCGAAGATCAGCTCGGCGTGACGCTGTTTGACCGGGGACATCGATCGATAACGCTAACGCCGATGGGCGAGCGCTATCTCGTGGACATCGCACGCGCCTTCGAGGCGATGCGCACTGCGACCGTCAATCTGACCGAGAGTCGCCGCAGGCGGCACCTCAAGATCCGCGCATACACGACATTTTCGAGGAATTGGCTCATTCCTCGCCTTTCGTCGTTTCATCTTCAGCACCCGGATATTGAAGTGATTCTGACAACCTCGCTTCACGCGGTCGATTTCAACACCGACGATGTGGACGCTGCGATAAGGTTGTCCCACGCGCCGTCATCCGACATCGGCTTTGATCGGCTTGTGCCGAACGAGCTCGTCCCTGTCTGCAGCCCGGAATTCCTGCATGCTCATCCGGACCTGACGGACGCGACGCCGGAGGCGCTACGCACAGTACCTTTGCTTCACTCGCTCGCCCGCCGGGAAGATTGGGCAAAGTGGCTCGATGCCGCGGGCGTGAAAGGCGTCAATCCGCTCGGTGGTCTGAGTTATGAGAGTTCGATCCTCGCGTATTTCGCGGCCACGCAAGGGCATGGCGTCGCAATAGCGCAGCGTGTTCTGATAGCAGAAGATCTGGATTCCGGCCGTCTCGTGATGCCGTTCTCCTTCGTTCTCGATGAAGGCGCGTTCACGTACTATCTTGTCTATCCCAAGAGCCGCATCTCGTCGCCCGAATTTACGGCTTTCCGCGAGTGGCTTCTCTCGGTGGGTGGCGGGCAGACCTGATCTGTCCGCCACTCTGACTGCCCGCACCGCCATCCTATCCGAGCGACGACGTGCGGTGCAGCACGTCTCGAGATCAAGTCGAGAGGATGGTTACGAGAGCGACAGCCGAATCACCCGCCAGTTGACCACCATTGTTCTCGGCGAGTGCCACTTTGGCACCCGGACGTTGACGAGCGCCCGCCGTTCCCCGCAGTTGCTGGGTCAATTCGACAATTTGCGCGACACCTGTCGCCCCGACCGGATGACCACGGGAAAGAAGGCCGCCGCTCGGGTTGACGGAGATGCGACCACCGATGTCGGTGTCACCCGAACGGATTAGTTTGGCTGCATCGCCCGGAGCACAGAGGCCGAGATTTTCGTAGTGGATCAGTTCGGCCGGCGCGGAGGCGTCGTGAAGTTCTACCACGTGAACATCGGACGGCCCGATTCCCGCTTCTTCGTATGCCGCTCTCGCCGCTCGTACCGCAACGAGATCACCCGACCCATCGGCTTTCGCGGATACGATCGAACTTGCGCGAATGTAGACAGGACGAATATCGTGCTTCTTCGCGTAATCTTCCGAACAAATGAAGAGCGCGGCTGCGCCATCGCCAATCGAGGAGCACATGAACAGAGTGAGCGGATTGCTGACCATCCGGCTCTCCAGGACTTCCTCGATTGTCGTTTCCTTGCGGAATTGCGCGACCGGGTTAAGGGAACCGGCGCGACGGCTCTTCACCACGACCCGCGCGAAGTCGCTCGCCTCCGCACCAGTTTTTTCCATCCATTTGCGAGCCTTGGCGGCATAAAGATCCATGAAGAGCGAGCCGGTACCGGCTGTCACGCCTTCAGGCAGCGGTTCCTCGAGATCGACGGCCTTCGCGAATGCACCGAACGAGACGGCCTTATCTTCGTGAGTGAGTTTCTCCGTACCGACCACCAGCGCCGTTTCGGATTGTCCGGAAGCGACCGAGAGCCACGCCAGATTAAGGGCTGAACTGCCGGAAGCACAGGCATTCTCGACGTTATACATCGGCTTGCCATCGAGCCCGGTATTGCGAAGCGACGATTGCGCGCGAATCATCTCCTGACCGGTAACAACGCCTGCTGCCGCGTTGCCGAAATAAATCCGGTCTACGTCGTTGACCGTAACGCGAGCGTCCTTGAGCGCGAGGCCGACTGCTTCCTCCGACAGTGACTTCAGATTCCGCTCGATAAATTTACCAAAGTGCGTCATACCGATACCGCCAATAACGACCTTACGCATTTCTTTCTCCATCAATTCCAAGAATGTTCCGGGAGGAACTCACTCCGAGGCACCCGCATTACCTACATCAATCCAGCACCTTTCCTTTCGTCTCGGGCATCACGGCGTATACGCAGAATCCGACTGCGCAAACCACCGCAATGTAGACCCATATGTAGTCCGAGAAACCCGCGTTCGACATGGCTGTCACGATGTACGGAAGCGTTCCGCCAAACAGCGTCGCTGAGATCGCGTAAGGCAAGGCGACGCCGGTCGCGCGGATCTCCGCCGGAAACTGCTCGGCCATCACCGCTGCGCAGGTAGCGGTAAAGCCTGACGAGAGCAACATGCCGATCGTCACAATGACCGTGTCCGTCCAGAAATCATTCGCGAGAAAATGGAGACTCGGCCACGCGAAGACTGCGGAACCGCCGGCAAACGCGAGCAGAACAGGCCTGCGGCCAATTCGGTCAGAGAGCTTTCCAAAAAATGGAATCGCAACGAGTGAAACCACGATTGAGATGACGCTGGCGCTGAAGCCGTCACGCAGCGGCAGACCCGTCCGCATGTGGGCGAACGTTGGGAACAGGACGAGCCAGAGATAAACAGACAGGTTCCCTGCCATGGCGATACCAATCACGCGCAACGCGGCGCGGCGATGTTCGCCCACCAGGACCAGAAACGGATGTCGGCGATGTTGATGGCTACCGGCTGTTTTCTTGAAAGCTTCGGTTTCTGAAACAGATAGACGCACCCACAGAGCCACGAAACCCATCAGGCCGGCAATCGCGAACGCAAGCCGCCAGCCCCAACTTGCCATGCTTTGTTCGCTGATACAGGATGTCAGCACGTAGCCGATCATCGCCGCGACAAGGACGCCGGCGTTCACCGCAAAGTGTTGCCACGAGCCGGTAAATCCGCGTCGCGAGGGCGCGGAGGACTCTATGAGAAAGGTGGACGCGGAGCCGAATTCCCCGCCGGCTGCGAACCCCTGCACCAGCCGTGCGACAACAAGAATAATCGGCGCCACCATTCCGATTGCCGCGTATCCCGGACAGGCTGCAATCACAAGGGAACTCCCGGCCATCAATGCGACTGAGAGAGCAAGACCATTCTTTCGTCCGTGACGATCTGCATAAGCGCCCAGAACAGCACCACCGATTGGCCGCATGACGAACCCAACTGCAAATACCGCGAAGGCAGAGAGCAGCGAGATCTTTTCATTGTGGGCCGGGAAGAAATGGCGGGAAAACAGCGAGGCGAATGTTGCGTAGATGATCCAGTCGGCAAACTCGACGATAGTGCCCAGAGTCGCGGCAGCAATCGCTTTTTTCTGTTCACGCGTGAACGGGATCGAAGCTTCCACGGTAGCGTTGGACAAGGCGGTATTCATATCTGTCTCCATCAATCCTTATGGGTAAAGCGCATGGCTAGTCGCGGTGTCACGGACGTGGCTGCCCCATTCGCCACGCCTGGGTTCGTGGAGAGGATATTCAGCAGATCAAGCCATCATTGCCGGAGTTCTTGCCGGTGCCGCCCTGGCGACTTAGCACGTGTAGGCATCGTAGGTTTGCGTGTGATTTCGACGCAAACTACTTTTTTTGCTGGTTGGATTGACTTTTTTCTGGTGCAGCGAGGACAGCAGGAATCGAGCGGTGCCATGTCTGACATGGCGCTCGGTGATGGGCATTCTGGCCTGTCTTCAAGGACGGGGCGATCTTCTTTCGCTTACACCGAACGCGTCTATGAACTCCGCTGCCAGCCACGCGAGTCCCGGATCCTGATCCCTGGACGCAGCCCACATCAGCGCGACTTCATAGCCGGGCACGTCGAATGGCAATGGACTCATCGCCAGATCCAATGTGTCGCGCCAGACGCGACCGATGAAATCCGGCACCGTGGCGATCGCGGGCGTGTGCCGCACGATAAACGGGCTAGTCGCGAAATTCGAGCTGGAGAACACCACGTCACGCTTGAGACCCTGCATGGCCAGCTGCTCGTCTATAAAGCCTTGCAGGCCGGCGCTGAACGAGGTGAGCACATGCCGGTGCCGCAGGAACTCATCCATTGACAGGCGCTTGCGGCGCGTCTTGACGATCCGCGGATTGTAGACGCTCACGAAGCGCCACTGAAACAGCGGGCGGCGCCGCTGCCACTGCACGCATTCAGGGAACACGCCGACCGCCAGTTCGATCGCGCCCTCGTCGAGCATCGCCGCCGCGCGCGTCGAGTCTGTAGAGCGGGCGATCAGTTTCACGCCAGGCGCCTTGGTGGCCAGGCGGCCCATGATCTCCGGCATCAGCAGGACCTCGAGCGAATCGCTCAAGCCAATGCGAAACACGCGCTGAGCCTGTGCCGGATCGAACGCCGGCGGTTGCGTGAACGCCTGGTGCAGCGATTGGAGGAAGGGCTCGACCTGCCGCGCCAGTTCGAGCGCGCGGGGCGTCGGCGTAATGCCGTGCGGAGTACGCACGAACAGTTCGTCGCCGAACGCCTCCCGAAGCCGCTTCAGCGCGCCACTCATCGCCGGCTGGCCAAGGAAGAGTCGCTGCGCGGCACGCGTGACGCTGCGTTCCTCCAACAGCGCGCGAAAGGCCAGCAGCAAGTTCAGGTCGAAACGCCTGAAATCATTCTCAATGATGTCGGTCATCGTCACAAACGATTTGAATGATATGAGCCTGACACGCATTCTAGCGCCAAGGAGGTGCGCTGCAAGACGATGTGAGGGCACATCGGCCCGTGCCTCCTATCATCGACAGGAGCAGCGACATGGATTGGCAGAATCAGAAAGTCGTCGTGATGGGTGGTTCGTCCGGCATTGGACTAGCGACGGTGTCTCGGCTGAAGGAAGTCAGTGCGCATGTCGTGGCAGTTGGCCGCGGCCAGGCCAAACTGGATGAGGCGCTCGCTGGCCTCGAAGGACGTGGGAGTGTCACCGGCAATGCACTCGACTGCACCGACCGCGCCGCGCTCGACGGTTTCTTCGGCCGCTTGAGTGGCATCGATCATCTGGTGCTGACGCTCTCCGGCGGCGAGGGCGCTGGCCTGTTCAAGGAACTCGATTTGACATCCTTGCGCCGCGGCTTCGAGGCAAAGTTCTGGCCGCAGCTGGAAGCGGCCCAAGCTGGTCTCGCGGCCCTGCGCCGCGACGGCAGTTTGACGTTCGTGACTGCGATTTCCGCGCGCATCGCCAATCCGGGCACCGCAGGATTGGGCGCGATCAACGGCGCGCTCGAAAGCATGATCGGGACGCTCGCGCGCGAACTGGCGCCGTTGCGCGTCAATGCCGTGTCGCCCGGCGTGGTCGATACCGCCTGGTGGGACAGATTTCCCGGCGACGTCAAAGAGGACCTTTTTCGTCAGCAGGCCGAAACCCTGCCGGTGCGACGTGTCGGGGATGCGCAAGACGTCGCGCACGCGCTGCAGTTTCTGATGGAGAACACCTTCATGACGGGCGCGGTAATCGAATGCGACGGCGGCTTGCAGCTGCTATGACGGTGTCCCCATCGATCACCCGCATCGCCGCGCCGATGCGGAGGCACCTCAACGGTTATGACTGTCCCGCCGGGTGACGCGCGACGCTGGCACCCGCTTGTCTGCGCCGATAGTGGGTGTCCCGCGACGCGAGCCAGTAATACAGCGGCGACGTCAGAAGCAGTCCGATAACCCACGAGAGATCCGCGCCGTCGAGATACTTCGGCACGGGACCCGCGTACATCGGCGTGTTCATGAACGGAATCTGCACGACGATGCCGATTCCGTAGGCAATCAGCGCCTGTGGATTGAAGCGGCCGTAGATGCCGCCGTCCACCTGGAAGATCGACTGGATGTCGTATTTGCCTTTGTGAATCACATAGAAGTCGATCAGATTGATTGCGGTCCACGGCACCAGCACGACCAGCAGCGCGAGCACGAGATCGACCAGATTGCCGACGAAATTCGTCGACGCGCCGATCGCGCCATAGCAGCATGCGAGGAGAATCGCGATCGACAGCACGGCCCGCGCCTTCGCCGTGGGAATCCAGCGATAGGCGAAGGTCTGCAAGGACGTGATGGCCGCGAGCACCGCGCCGTAAAGGTTCAGCGCGTTATGGCTGATCACGCTCAGCAAGAAGAGGACTAGCATCGGCAGTCCGAGCGGTCCGGTGGCCAGCTTGACGGCGTCCATCGCGTCGGCGCCGGGCGGCACCGCGAGCACGGCTACCGCGCCGAAGACGAACGCGAGCGTCGAGCCGATCGTGCAACCGAGATAGGTCGCCCAGAACGTCGATGCGACGCGCACGTTCTCCGGCAGATAGCGCGAGTAGTCGGAGACGTACGGGGCGAAAGCGATCTGCCAGAGCGCTGACAGCGAAACGGTGGCGAGCCAGCCGGCGATGTTGAATCCGCCGCGCGTCAGAAAATCGTCCGTGGCGATATGCGTGAGGATATAGCCGAATCCGATGAAAATGCCGATCCCGAGCACCCAGGTTCCGATGCGGTTCAGGATATGGATGATCCGGTAACCGATGATTCCAATCAGCCCTGATCCCAACGCGCCGATCACGATGCCGACAGGAACCGGGATGCCGTTTTCAATGCCATGAAGAGACTTCCCGGCGAGCACGATATTGGACGCGAAGAACCCCACGTACATCACGCCTGCGATCACGGTGACCAGCAGCGCGCCCCATGAACCGAACTGAGCGCGGCTCTGAATCATCTGCGGGATGCCCATTTGCGGGCCCTGCGCCGAATGCAACGCCATCAGCACGCCGCCGACGGCATGACCGACGACGATCGCCACGATGCCCCACAGCAAATTCAAGTGGAAGATCTGCACGCCGAGCGCGCCCGTGACGATGGGCAATGGCGCGATGTTGCCGCCGAACCAAAGTGTGAACAGATCGCGCACCTTGCCATGGCGATCCTCAGGCGGCACATAACCGATGGTGTGTTTTTCGATCAACGCCGAGGCATTGCTTTCCGAAGTATTCAAGTTTGTCTCCTGTGTCGACGGGAGTTAGCGCTTTAGCGCTTACTCCCGTCCCTTACGTGATCAGGCGTGTTCGGTCTACCGAATCGCCATGCCTGGCATTCGAAAGTACTTGAGAGTCACCTCTCTATTTGAGCGACGTGCCGCCACGGCAGCGTCCGCGATGTCTACGTCTCAGGCCGCAGCCGAAGCGTAGTCCGCCAGCCGAGCCAGCATCGCATCGCAATCGCGCAATTGCTCGACAGTGACGAATTCGTCCGGCTTATGCCCTTGGTCCATGCTGCCGGGTCCGCAGACCACTGTTGGAATGCCCGCCTGATCGAAGAGCCCGCCCTCGGTGCCGAATGCGACCGTGCCGAAATCGATGGAGCCGCTGAGCAGCGCCAAAAGACGCGCCGCTTTGCTATCCGGAGATGTCGCCAACCCCGGATAGGCGGAGAGCGGCTGAAGCCGGATGTCGGTGTCGGACTTCACGGCGCGCATCTTCGGCAATAGCTCTGCCTCGGCGTAAGTCTGCAACTGGTCGGCTACCTGGTTTGCGTCGAAGCCAGGCAGCGCGCGCACTTCGAAGTCGAATTCGCATTCGGCCGGCACGATGTTGAGCGCACGGCCGCCTTTGATCACGCCCGCCTGCACGGTCGAGAACGGCGGATCGAATCGCTCGTCGTGATGCTCGGGCTGCGCCAACTGCTCGCCGATCTCTTCCAGACGGCCGATCATCCGCGCCGCGTATTGAATGGCGTTGACTCCATACGGTGCGTAAGCCGAATGGCAAGGCGCGCCTTTCACCTGACAGCGCATCGCCAGCTTGCCCTTATGGCCCAGCACCGGCTTGAGCTCGGTCGGCTCGCCGATCAGGCACAGGGCCGGCTTGTGGTCACGCCGCTCCAATTCCGCCAACATCGGCCGCACGCCGAGGCATCCGACTTCCTCGTCGTACGAAAAAGCGAGGTGCACCGGCAACTTCAACTCGCGCTCGATAAACCCGGGCACCGCCGCCAGCACCGAAGCGATAAAGCCCTTCATATCGGCCGTGCCGCGGCCATACAGCCGCCCGTCGCGCTCGGTGAGACGGAATGGATCGACGGTCCAAGCCTGGCCATCGACGGGCACCACGTCGGTATGGCCGGACAGCACGATTCCGCCGCGCTCACGCGGACCGATGGTCGCGAACAGATTCGCCTTGGTGCGCTCGGCGTTGTAGAACAGCTCGCTCTCGACGCCGAGTTCCTCCAGGTACAGCCGAATGAATTCGATCATGTCCAGATTGGAATCCCGGCTGACCGTGGCGAAGCCGATCAGCCGTTCGAGCAGCGCGCGGCTGGATCTGTCATTCATTGCCGGGTACTCCGTAGCTGGGCGCGGCGGTTGGATTCAACGCCCGCGCCAAGTAGTCCTGCATCTGCGGGCGATACGCCTGCCACAGACCGTCGAGCTGGCCGATGGGGTCGTCGTCCGCCCAATCGACCCGCAAATCGACGATCGGCCAGCTCACGTCGCCCACGATCTTGAGCGCCGCCGAATGCACGGGCCCCGCTTCGCCGCCGGCAGCTATCGCAGCATGCATGGCTGCGAGCAGGCGATCGGCAAGTGTGCCGGATGTCTGCTCGAACGCCGGCAGCATGGCCTCGATAACTTCGACACCAGCGAGCATGTTGCCTGCGGCTACGCACTGCTTGCCGGCGACAGCGTGATACGTGCCCAGTGCTTCCTTACCGCTGAAGAACGCCGTGCGACCCTGGCCATCGATCACCGTCACCTGGCGGTACTCGCTCCACTCGCTCGCTCCGAGCACGCGGTCCAATGCCGCGGCGGGATCGAGTTGCCCGTTCTCCAGAAGATCGAGAATCTGCGGCCCTAGAGCGGGCAGCGTGACGTTCTGCGTCGCCACCGCGCCCACGCCTGCGCGCAGCCACGGGCAGCGAGCGCCCACCGCGATGCTGGACGAACTGATCGCGATTCCAAGCTGCCCGGATTCCGGGCAACGTCCGACGATAGAGAATGTCATGTCCCGCTCCTTAGGCCTTCGGCGGCGTCCATCCATCTGGAATGACCGCGATAACGTCGATCTCCATCAACCACTGCGGCTGACCCAACGCGACCACCACCAAGCCGGTCGAAATAGGAAACACGCCCTTCAACCACTTTCCGACTTCCTGGTAGACCGGCTCGCGGTAGCGGATGTCGGTCAGGAACGTCGTCGTCTTGACGATGTGCGACAGGTCGCTGCCCGCTTCTTCCAGCAATTGCTTGACGTTCTTCATCGCTTGCTCGGCCTGGGCACGCGGATCGCCGATGCCGACCAAGCGGCCTTCGAAATCCGTGCCCACCTGACCGCGCACGTAGACCGTGTTGCCGGCGCGCACGGCCTGACAAAGATCGTTGTCGAGCGTCTGGTTCGGATACGTATCTTTCGTATTGAACATACGGATACGGGTATGCGTAGGTTGGCTCATCAATGCACCTTAATGTTAGGAAGAAATGGATCGCGGATTAGAAAGGCATACGCATCAATTCACACCCATCTCGCTGACTTTGTGGATGCGTGAATCGGCGGATGTGTTTTCAACGCTTGCAACGCTGTTCTCGCGGCGGCCGTGCGCCTCGCGTTGCTCATCATCGTAATAAGCCAGGTATTTACGCTGTGTGACGATGTGATCGGCGATGTGCTTCGCGTCGTGCCACACGCCCCAGATGAATGCGGAGCCGCGGCGCGATAGCCAGGGCAGACCGAGGAAATAGATTCCCGGCTCCTTCGAAACGCCGCGCTGATGTTTCGGCTTACCCGTTTCATCGAAAGCGTTGACGTTCAACCAGCTGAAATCGACTGCATACCCGGTCGCCCAGACAATCGACGTCACACCGGCTTTCGCCAGATCGAGATCGTGCAACGGGTGGGTCACGCATTCCGGATCCGCGGGAATGACGCGGGCTTCGGGCTCTTCGGGAAGCTCGAGACCGTTGCGCTCGGCATACGCGTCGGCCGCGTCCAGCAGCGACAGATAGTTCTCGTCGCCGCGCGCGATGTTCGCCGCGAGATCCGCTTCGAAGGTCACCACGCCGTCATCGAATGATTTCGTCAGACCCACGAGCGTGATGCCCTGATTCGCGAGACGCCTGAAGTCCACCGTATGGCCACCACGCGAACCGCTCACTGCAATCGTGACGTGCTCTCTGCCCGGCTTCATGACCTCTGCATCCCATTCGCCGAGCACTCCGAGCCACCAGCAGAAGTCCCGGCCGCGATAGGCGCGTGGCGGACGATCGTGCGCGCCGACCGACAGATAGACGCGCTTGCCCGCCCGTTGCAACTCGTCCGCGATCTGCACGCCCGACGATCCCGCACCCACCACCAACACGCCCCCTTCGGGCAATTGATTCGGATTGCGATAGTCGGCGGAATGAATCTGCGTAAGTTTCGGATCTTGCGGCGCGATCGGCGGAATGACGGGGCGCTGGAAAGGCCCGGTTGCGACCACCACGCGATTGGCCTCGATCGTGCCTTCCGACGTTTCGATGGTGAAGCCCTGCCGCCCCGCATTGCGCACGACCTTCTTCACTTCCACGCCGGTGCGGATCGGTGCTTCAAACTTTTTCGCATAAGCGACGAAATAGTCCGCGACCTGCTCCTTCGAAGCGAACGCGTCCGGGTTGAAGTCCGCGAACTCGAGGTTGGGGAAACGATCGTGCCACGCGGGGCCATTGGCAACCAGCGAATCCCAGCGTCCCGTGCGCCAGCGCTCCGCGATACGAGCGCGTTCCAGCACGAGATGCGGCACGCCAAGCTTGCTCAAATGTTCGCTCATGGCGACGCCGGCTTGGCCGGCGCCGACTACGAGCGTGTCGATTGACGTTGTTTCCACTGTCATGGCTGTGTCCTTCTGAAAAGGCGGAATGTTTCGATTCGATCGCGGCGTCGCGGCCTTTCAGCGCTTGCGATCGTTGCGGACCCGGTAGTGTTTTCCGACGGCGCGTTGCCGCCTGGTCCGTTCGTCTGCGTGAAAATCTACGCGCCCCTTCAGAATTTGAAAAATATATTTAAAAAATGCATGGCATCGGATTTACCTATGCAGGCCTTTTTGACCGCTTCACAATGCCGCCCATTGGAGACCTTGAACACGGAGCCTCGTCGATGGAGAGTCAACCGTTGCGCTACTCGTTGCGCCAGTTGCGTTATTTCGTGGTCACGGCAGAAGCCCTGTCCTTCACCGCCGCCGCCAAGCGTCTGCACATCTCACAGCCGTCCATCTCAACGGCGCTCGCGGATCTCGAAGAGTCGTTCGGGGTGCAACTCTTCATACGGCATCACGCGAGCGGCCTCTCGCTCACGCAAGCCGGCCGCGATCTGCTGGGGCAAGCGCGCAATCTTCTGAAGTTCGCGGAGGAATTGCAGACCACCGCGAAGGAAATGGACGGCGGCATGACAGGCGCCATCACGCTCGGCTGCCTCGTCTCGCTTGCGCCGCCGCTCATGCCGGGCCTGATCAGCCGATTCACGGGCGAGAACGCGGGCATCTCGTTTCGCACTGTCGAGGCGCATCAGGATGGCCTCTTGCGCGGCCTGCACGACGGCTCGCTCGACATTGCCCTCACCTACAGCCTCGACTTGACCGAGGAAATCGCCTTCACGCCGCTGCTCTCGTTGCCGCCTTATGCGATCCTGCCGAGGACGCATCGTCTGGCACGCGCGCGCAAGATATCGCTCGCAGACCTCCTGCCCGAGCCGTACGTGATGCTCGACCTGCCGCACAGCCGCGAGTACTTCGCCGCACTCTTCGACGCGGTGGGCAGCCGTCCTGTGCCCGCGTTCCGTTCGTCGCAGCCGGAGGTCGTGCGCGGCATGGTGGCCAACGGTCTCGGCTATAGCCTCCTGAACTTTCCGCTCAAATCGAATCGCACTGTCGATGGGGAAGAGTTCGTCATTAAGCGCTTCAAAGACAACGTCAACGCAACGACACTCGGCATCGCGCAATCGCGCACAATGAAGCCGCGCCAGGTGGTGCATCGCTTCGCGTCGTTCTGCGAAACCTATATTCGGCGGTTGCATATCGATGCATGATAGGAAAGCGCGTTTGTCTGCTTTAAGCGTGCACGCAATGCATAGGCAAAAGCTTTGCTTTGTATCTGAAAACAATATTTTGGCTTGCAATTTGGCTTGATAGATTGGTGTCCATGTTGAGCGCCACGCCGCAAAGCCTTACGTCGCCGCGCTTTCACCGTGACGAATCGAGGGGGAGACCATGAGCAACCCGGCAAGGACGATCGCAGTGCAAGCGCTTGTCGACGAACTGCAGACGGGTTGCGAACGGCCGTTCAGCGATGCGCACGCGATGCCGCCCGGTGTCTATACGTCGCCCGAATTCCTCACGCTGGAAGAGCGCGCTATCTTCGAGCGTGAATGGCAATGCGTCGGCCGCGCGAGTGCGCTCAAAGTGCCCGGCGATTACATGACGGCGCGGATCGGAGCGCAACCGATCGTCGTATTGCGCGACGAACAGATGCAGCTCAAGGCGATGTCGAACGTGTGCCTGCACCGCATGTCGGTACTGCTCGAAGGACGCGGCAACGTGCGTCGCATCGTCTGCCCATATCACGCCTGGAACTATTCGCTGGACGGCGCGCTGCAAGGCGCGCCGCTCATGGATCGGCAAGAGGGCTTCTGCAAGGAAAGCTACAAGCTGCCCGCCGTGCGCTGCGAAGAATGGCAAGGCTGGATCTACGTGACCCTCGACGAAAACGCGCCGCCCGTTCACGCGCAACTCGCCGAACTGAGCGACCTCGTCGGTGCGTACGGCATGGCGGACTACATCGAAACTTTCTATGAAGAGCACGTGTGGGACACGAACTGGAAGATCCTCGCGGAAAACTTCATGGAAAGCTACCACCTGCCGATGCTGCATCGCGCGACAGTGGGACCGCATTCACGGCTCGAGGAAATGGAATGCCCGCCCGGCTATCCAGCCTTCAACTATCACTGGATTACGAAGGAAGCGTCCTTGCCCATCGGCAACGCGCATCCGGACAACACGCGCCTCACGGGACATTGGCGCAAGACCACGGCGCTGCTCGCGATCTATCCGACGCATCTCGTCACGCTTACGCCGGGTTACTTCTGGTATCTCGTGCTGCAGCCTCAAGGCGTGGAGCGCGTGCATATCCGCTTCGGCGGCGGACTTGCGCCGGAGTTCATCGCCGATCCCGAAGCCAACGCGCACATGACGACGCTAAAGAAGCTGCTCGACGAAGTGAACGCGGAAGACAAACGCGGCGTGGAAGCCGTCTTTCGCGGCGTGCACGCGCCACTCGCGAAGCCCGGTCACTTGAGCCCTCTCGAACGCCCCAACTATGACTTCGCGCGCTATGTCGCCAGCAAAATCGCCGCGACGCAGCCCGGCACGCATTGATTACGACGCATCATCGACAGGACGCGATCACGATGTCAAACCCTTCCTTCATTTCGTTCTCGGGCGTGAGCAAATCGTACGACGGCGCTCAATACGTCGTCGATGACTTGAACCTCGACGTGCGCAAGGGAGAATTCCTGTCGCTGCTGGGTCCGTCCGGTTCGGGCAAGACGACGACGCTCATGATGCTGGCGGGATTCGAATCGCCCACGCACGGCGAGATACGTCTTGACGGACGGCGGCTCGACGACAAGCCGCCGCATCAGCGTGACATCGGCATGGTGTTTCAGAACTACGCACTCTTTCCGCATCTGACGATTGCGGAGAACGTCGCATTTCCACTCTCCGTGCGTCGCGTGAGCCGCGCCGAGCAGAAAACGCGCGTGAAGCGCGCGCTCGAGATGATCGAGCTGCCGCATCTGGCGAACCGGCGTCCCGCGCAGCTCTCCGGCGGACAGCAGCAGCGCGTGGCGCTCGCGCGCGCGCTCGTGTTCGAGCCGAGCGTCGTGCTGATGGACGAGCCGCTCGGCGCGCTCGACAAGCGCCTGCGCGAAACCATGCAATACGAAATCATGCGCCTGCATCGCGAGCTGTCGCTCACGATCGTCTACGTGACGCACGATCAGGCCGAAGCGCTGACGATGTCGGACCGCGTCGCCGTGTTCTCCGATGGCCGTATTCAGCAAGCCGCCACGCCCAGCGAACTCTACGAGAATGCGCAGAACGCCTTCGTCGCGAACTTCGTCGGCGAGAACAACGGGCTGACCGGGCGCGTCGTCACTGCCGGCGAAGAGTGGGCGACGCTCGCGCTCTCAGACGGCAGCGTCATTCGTGGCCGTTGCGAACCCGGCCTGCATGCGGGCGACGAAGCGATGCTGGCGCTGCGCCCCGAACGCGCGCATATCCCGAGCGCCGCAGGCGCGCAGGTCGACGAACACAGCAACGTGGTGCGCGCACACGTCGAGGAACTGGTGTATTGCGGCGATCATCATCGCGTGCACCTTGCGCTCGGGTCGCGCGATTCCTTCGTCGTGAAAGTGCCCAATACGCAACGCCATGCGCTGCCTTCGCCCGGCAGCGCGATCGAGATCGCATGGCGCCACGACGACTGCAAGATTCTCGCGATGAGCGCGCCGCGCAGCGCGCCCGTGATCCAGGCATCCACCCCGCTCTCACCTTCCATCATCACGACCGCACCTGCAGGAGCCAACTAAAATGCGCACTCTCATCAAAACACAAAGCGTCGCACTCGCAGTACTCGCCTTCGCCACCATGACCACCCAGGCAGCGGAGACGCTCTCCGTCGTGACCTTCGGCGGTGCATACGAAGCGGCGGCCAAGAAGGCTTATTTCGAGCCGTTCACCCAGGCGACTGGCATCGGCTTCTCGACCGAATCGTATGACGGCGGTCTCGCGAAGCTCTCCGCGATGGAGCAGGCGAAGAACACCACGTGGGACCTGATCGACCTCGAAACGAACGATGCAATCACGGCCTGCGACGAAGGCCTGCTGCAGAAGTTCGACAAGAAGACGCTCGGCAAGACGAGTGACTTCATCCCCGGCACGATCAGCGATTGCGCGGTTGCGAGCATGGTCTGGTCCACGGTCTACGCATACGACACGAGCAAGCTGAAGACCGCTCCGACCACCGTCAACGACTTCTTCGATCTGCAGAAATTCCCCGGCAAGCGTGGCCTGCGCAAGTCGCCGAAGGTCACGATGGAATGGGCGTTGATTGCGGACGGCGTCGATCCGAAAGATGTCTACAAAGTGCTCGCTACGCCCGCTGGCGTGGATCGCGCGTTCAAGAAGCTCGACACGATCAAGCCGAACATCGTGTGGTGGGAGTCGGGCGCGCAGGCGCCGCAGCTGCTCGCGGACGGCGCGGTCGTGATGACACAGGCCTACAACGGCCGTATTTCCGACGCCGCGAAGAAGGACAACAAGCCGTTCAAGACCGTCTGGGACGCGCAAGTTTACGACTTCGACTGGTGGGCCGTTCCGACGGGCGCGAAGCACGCCGACGCCGCCGCGAAATTCATCGTCTCCGCTTCGCAGCCGAAGGCGTATGCGGATTTATCGAAGTACATCGCGTACGCACCGCCGCGCAAGGACGCGATCGCGCTGGTCGACAAGCAACGCCTCGCCGATCTGCCGACCGCACCCGAGAACTTCAAGCGCGCCTTGCAGATCAACGCGAACTTCTGGGCGGACAACGCGGACCAGATCAATAAGCGCTTCCAGGTGTGGCTGACGCAGTAACACCACCGTCCGACGAGAGCCCAACTTGACTACCCACATGCCCGCTTCGGCCCGAGCCACGGCCCCGGGCTCTCCGACGAGAGCCGACGGCCGCGCGTCGTTTCAAAAGGCGCGCCGCCGTGCATCGGTGCAGGCGCTTTTGCTCGCGCTGCCGCTGATCGTGTTTCTGCTTTCGACGTTCATCGCGCCGATCGCGCTCCTGCTCGCGCGCAGCGTGCAGAATCACGAAGTGCCCGACAGCATGCCCGCGCTCACGCGCGCGCTCGTTGCATGGGACGGGCGCGGCGTGCCCGACGAGCGCATGTTCGCCCTGCTCGCTGCGGGGCTCAAGGAGGCGCAGCAAAACGGGCAGCTCGGCACGGTCGCGCGGCGGCTGAACTTCGATCAGGCCGAGTTCCGTAGCCTGTTGATGCGCACCGCGCGCCAGTTGCCCGCCGATGCGCCGCCCGTGTGGAAACCGGCGCTCATTGAACTCGACGCACGCTGGAATTCGCCGGAGATCTGGCGCTTGCTGAAGCGCGCCGCCACGTCGCCGACGCCGGACTACCTGCTCGCGGCCGTCGATGCGCAAGTGACACCGCAAGGCTCAGTGGCGTTCGTGCCGGACAACGCTTCCGTCTATCGACAGGCGTTCGTGCGCACGATCTCGATTAGCGCCACGGTCACGCTGCTGTGCCTTGTGTTCGGCTATCCGGTCGCATGGCTGCTCGCGAACCTGCCCGCGAAAAGCAGCAACCGCCTGATGCTCTTTGTGATCGTGCCGTTCTGGACCTCGGTGCTCGTGCGCACGACCGCGTGGTACGTTTTGCTGCAACCGGGCGGCGTCATCAACAGCCTGCTGATGGGGCTCGGGCTCACCACGCATCCGCTGCCGCTCATCTTCAACCGCGCGGGCGTGCTCATCGGCATGACGCATGTGCTCTTGCCCTACATGATTCTCGCGATCTATTCGGTCATGAAGAGGGTATCGCCCGTGTATGTGCGGGCCGCGCAATCGCTTGGTGCGCACCCGTTCACCGCGTTCGTGCGGATCTACATGCCGCAGACGCTGCCGGGCGTGGGAGCAGGCTGCTTCCTCGTGTTCGTGCTCGCGCTCGGCTACTACATCACGCCCGCACTGCTCGGCGGCGCAGGCGACGAGATGATCAGCCAGCTCATCGCGATACAGACCAACACGCAACTCAACTGGGGCCTTGCCGGTGCGCTCTCGGCCTATCTCGTGATCTTCACGGCGATCTTCTATTTCCTGTTCAACCGCATCGTCGGTATCGACCGCTTGCGCTTCGGTTGAGACTCGGTTGAAACTCGGTTGAAACATGCGGACACGACGAGGGAACGACATGCAAGATCAACGCAACAAGGTGCTGACGGAACGCATCGCCGCGCGCTGGGTGCGGCTGCATACAGCGCTTGTGCTGTTTTTCCTGATTGCGCCGATTCTCGCGATCATCCCGCTCTCGTTCAATTCGGGCTCGTATTTCTCCTACCCGTTGCAGGGCTTTTCGCTGCGCTGGTATGAGCAGGCGCTCACGAGCGCGGGCTGGCAACGATCGCTCCTGAACAGCATCGGCATCGGCGCGGCATCGACGCTGATCGCCACATGTCTCGGCACGCTCGCCGCGCTGGGCATTTCGCGCACGCAGTTTCCGCTGCGCTCGCTGATCATGCCGATCATCATCTCGCCGATGATCGTACCGATCGTCGTCGTCGCCGCAGGCTTCTATCTGATCTTCGCACCGCTCGGCCTGGTGAACTCGTATCCCGGCGTGGTCCTGGCGCATGCGGCGCTCGGCACGCCATTCGTCGTGATCACCGTGACCGCGTCACTGCTTTCGTTCGATCAGAGTCTGTTGCGCGCCGCTTCGGGGCTCGGCGCGACGCCGTGGGTCACATTCAGGCGCGTGACCTTGCCGCTCATCACGCCGGCGGTCGCGACCGGCAGCGTCTTCGCTTTCGCGACCTCGTTCGACGAGGTCATCGTCATTCTGTTTATCGGCGGCCCGGATCAAACCACCGTGCCGCGGCAGATGTGGAGCGGTATTCGCGACTCGATCGACCCGTCGATCCTCGCCGTGGCGACGATGCTGATCGTGTTCGCCGTGCTGCTCTTCGCGAGCATTAACTGGCTGCGCGGCCGCACGGCCGCTGCCAGCAAAGCGCTCGTCTGATGCATCGAGGCCGCCTGGGGCCAAGCTGATGCAAGCTTCAATTCGCGAGCGGGCCACGTTCTCGGGCAGGGTTTGTGTACCCCCGCCTCAGTGTCGAAAATGCAGGTTCGCCACATACTTTATTTTCACAGCTGCTGTAATCCACCCGACCGTCTAGTCCGGCTGGCTGTCAGGCCAGCGCCGCGCCGCTTTGTGGCTCGGTGTTTTCGCCCGCACATTTACTTGACATCTAAACTATCTACGCCTAAATTATCTCCATCAGCAGCGTTCACATATGGGGAACAAGCATGCGCATCGTTTGCATTGGTGGCGGCCCGGCCGGTCTGTACTTCGGCCTCTTGATGAAGAGCCGGAACCCGGCCTACGATGTCACGGTGGTCGAGCGCAACCGCCCGTACGACACCTTCGGCTGGGGCGTCGTCTTCTCCGACCAGACACTCGGCAATCTGCGCGCCGCCGACGCCCCCAGCGCCGACGCGATCCTCGACGCCTTCAATCACTGGGACGACATCGAGATCAATTTCCGCGGCCGGCAAATCCGTTCATCGGGTCACGGCTTCTGCGGCATCGGCCGTAAGCGTCTGCTGAATATCCTGCAAGCGCGCTGCGAGGAACTCGGCGTCAAGCTGGTTTTCGAAACCCAGGTCACGGACGACAGCGTCTACGAGGCCGACCTGATCATCGCTTGCGACGGCGCCAACAGCGCGGTCCGTCAAAAGTACGCGGCCACCTATCGCCCCTCCGTCGACATGCGCGATTGCCGCTTCGTCTGGCTCGGCACCAAAAAACTCTTCGACGCCTTCACCTTCGCTTTCGAAGAAACCGAGTTCGGCTGGTTCCAGGCGCACGCCTATCGTTTCGACGATCAGACCTCCACGTTCATTGTCGAAACGCCGGAGCGCGTGTGGCGCGCCGCCGGCCTCGACGAAATGAGCAAGGAAGACAGCATTGCCTTCTGCGAAAAGCTGTTCGCGAAGTATCTGGACGGCAACCCCTTGTTGTCGAACGCGGCGCATTTGCGTGGCTCGTCGCAATGGATTCGCTTCCCGCGCGTCGTCAACGAGGAATGGGTGCATTGGCGCAGCAACGCGGACGGCACGCAAACGCCGGTCGTCCTCATGGGCGACGCCGCGCATACCGCTCACTTCTCGATCGGCTCGGGCACCAAGCTCGCGCTCGAAGATTCGATCGAACTCGCCAACAGCATGGGCGCGCATCCGGGTGACCTCGCCGCCGCGCTGAAGCATTACACCGACGTGCGCAGCATCGACGTATTGCGCATTCAAAACGCGGCGCGCAATTCGACGGAATGGTTCGAGCATGTCGACCGCTACACGTCGTTCGAGCCGGAACAGTTCGCTTATTCGCTGCTCACGCGCTCGCAGCGTATTTCTCACGAAAATTTGCGTGAACGTGATGCGCAGTACCTGTCCGTCTTCGAAGACTGGCTCGCCCAGCGCTCCGGCGTGAATCGCGCGCCGGAGAAGCACTCCGTCCCGCCGATGTTCACGCCCTTCACGCTGCGCGGCGTCACGCTGAAAAACCGCGTGGTGGTGTCGCCCATGGCGCAATACTCGGCCGTCGACGGCATTGCGGGCGACTATCACCTGATGCATCTCGGCGCCCGCGCGATGGGCGGCGCAGGGCTCGTCATGACGGAAATGACCTGCGTCTCGCCCGAAGCGCGCATTACGCCCGCGTGTCCGGGCATGTACGCGCCCGAGCATCTCACCGCGTGGAAGCGCATCGTCGATCTCGTGCATCGTCAGTCGGATGCGAAGATCGGCATTCAGCTCGGCCATTCCGGCGCGAAAGGCTCGACACGTGTCTCGTGGGAAGGCATCGATCAGCCACTCACGGAAGGCAACTGGCCGCTCATCTCGGCATCGCCGCAGCAATATCTGCGTGGCGTCAGCCAGCATTCGCGCGAAGCCACGCAAGACGAGTTGCGTAAAATCGAAGCGCAGTTCGTCCGCGCCACGCAAATGTCGGTGGAAGCGGGTTTCGACTGGCTCGAATTGCATTGCGCGCACGGCTATTTCCTGTCGAGCTTTCTGTCGCCACTGACCAATCATCGCACCGACGAATACGGCGGCTCGCTGGAAAATCGTCTGCGCTACCCGTTGCAGGTTTTCAAGGCGATCCGCGCGGTCTGGCCGCAAGACAAGCCAATTTCCGTGCGCATTTCCGCAAACGATTGGGTCGAAGGCGGCACAACGCCCGACGACGCAGTGAAGATCGCTCAAGCCTTCAAGGCCGCCGGCGCCGACATGATCGATGTATCGTCGGGCCAGGTCAGCAAAGAAGAAAAACCGGTATTCGGCCGCATGTTCCAGACGCCATTCGCCGACCGCGTGCGCAACGAAGCCGGCATCGCGACCATCGCGGTCGGCGCGATCTCCGAAGCGGATCACGTGAACAGCATCATCGCGGCAGGCCGTGCGGATCTGTGCGCGATTGCTCGCCCGCATCTGGCGAATCCTTCGTGGACGTTGAACGAAGCGGCCAAGATCGGCTATTTCGATGTGATGTGGCCGAAGCCCTACACGGCGGCGAAGTCCCAACTGGAACGCAACCTTGAACGCGAGCGCGCTCAAGCCGCCGCGAACGCCGGTCTGTCGCCGCAAGAACGCGCGCAACGCGCTGAAGGAACCGTGTGAACACGCTCAATTCCACCCTCGCGGGACAGCACGCGGTCGTCACCGGTGGCGGCAGCGGCATCGGCGCGGCAGTCGCGGAAAGCTTGCTGCGCGCCGGCGCGCGCGTGACCTTGATGGGCCGCAATGCGGAACGTCTCGACATGCAGCGCGAAAAGTGCCGCGCGCTGGGCGACGTGGCGTGCATCAGCGTCGACGTCACGCAGGAAGACTCCGTCGCGAACGCGTTCCGTGAGGCCGGCGCAGTCGACATCCTCGTCAACAACGCGGGTCAGGCGCAAGCCGCGCCGTTCGCACACACCGACACGGCGCTCTGGCAGCGCATGCTGGACGTGAACCTCACCGGCGTCTTTCTCGGCACACGCGCGGTATTGCCCGGCATGCTCGAACGCTGTCATGGACGCATCATCAACGTGGCCAGCACGGCGGGACAGATCGGCTACGCGTACGTCGCTGCCTATTGCGCCGCGAAACATGGCGTGATCGGTCTCACGCGTTCGCTCGCGTTGGAAGTCGCGACGAAAGGCATCACCGTGAACGCCGTGTGTCCAGGCTATACGGAAACGGAACTGCTGCACGCATCGCTTGAACAGATCACCAGCAAGACCTCGCGCACCGAACAACAAGCGCGCGAGACCCTGCTTCGCTCGAATCCGCAACATCGCTTCGTGAGTCCGGAACAGGTCGCCAATGCGGTGCTCTGGCTCTGCCAACCCGGCTCGGACGCCATCACGGGGCAATCCATTTCCATCTCTGGTGGAGAAGTGATGTGACCAAGTCATCGAACATCAAGAAGCCCGCTGCGGCGGCTGAAACGAAACCGCCGCGCAAAGGCGTCCCCAAACCCGCGGAGAACGTCGTGGACCTCGAAATGAGCACCGGCGCGGATAGTCACATGGGCTTGCGGCTATGGCTGCGCATGCTGACCACGACCAACCTCGTGCAAGCCGAATTGCGCAAGCGTCTGCGCAACGAATTCGACACCACGTTGCCGCGTTTCGATCTGATGGCCCAATTGGAGCGACATCCCGAAGGCCTGAAAATGACCGAACTGTCGCGCCGTTTGATGGTGACGGGCGGCAACATCACCGGCATTACGGATCAGCTCGAAAAAGAAGGACTGGTCTCGCGCGACAACGATCCGAACGACCGCCGCTCGATCAGCGTGTGTCTGACACCGGCGGGTCGCAAGGCGTTCGACAAGATGGCGGTTGCGCACGAGCAATGGGTAGTCGAACTGTTCGGCGGTTTGAGCCTCGATGAAAAATCGCGCACCCATCAACGCCTCGGCAAACTCAAGCAACATCTGCTCGACAGTCTGAAAGACTGATCGGCATCGAAACGAGCGGACATAGGAGACATTCATGACACGATCCCACGCCGATGCCCTGCTGGCCGGCAATCGCCTCACGCTAGCCGGCTACGAAGCGCGGCACTTCGGCTGGTCGGTCGCCGACAAGGTTGCGACGATCACGCTGAACCGCCCGGAGCGCAAGAATCCGCTGACTTTCGAGTCGTATGCCGAGTTGCGCGATCTGTTCCGGCAATTGACCTATGCGACCGACGTCAAGGCAGTGGTGATTCACGGCGCCGGCGACAACTTCTGTTCCGGCGGCGACGTGCACGACATCATCGCGCCGCTGATTGATCTGCCGATGCCGGAACTGCTGCTCTTCACGCGCATGACCGGCGATCTGGTCAAAGCCATGCGCCATTGCCCACAACCGGTGATTGCGGCCGTCGACGGCGTCTGCGCCGGCGCCGGTGCGATTCTCGCGATGTCGTCCGACATGCGGCTCGGCACCGCGCGCAGCAAGCTCGCTTTCCTATTCTCACGCGTCGGTCTCGCGGGCTGCGATATGGGCGCTTGCGCGATTCTGCCGCGCATCATCGGCCAGGGCCGCGCCGCCGAATTGCTCTTCACCGGACGCTCGGCAAGCGGCGACGAAGGCCACGCGTGGGGCTTCTACAACCGCCTGTGCGAACCCGCAGCGCTCCTTGAAGAAGCGCACAAGCTCGCCGCCGACCTCGTCGCCGGTCCGACTTTCGCGCACGGCATCACGAAGAAGATGCTGCATCAGGAATGGAGCATGAGCATCGACGAAGCGATCGAGTCCGAGGCGCAAGCCCAGGCGATCTGCATGAGCACACGCGATTTCGAGCGCGCCTACAGTGCGTTTGCCGCGAAGTCGCGTCCGGTGTTCGAAGGAGACTGAGTTGAGCGCCAACACCGAACTGGATCTGCATAGCGCGCTGGCGTGGCCGTTCTTCGAGCCGCGTCATCGCGAACTGGCCGCGGGCATCGAAGCATGGTGCCGCGAGAACCTCTCGCACGAAGACCACAAGGACGTGGATGCGACCTGCCGTCGTCTGGTGCGTGAACTCGGCGCCGCGGGCTGGCTGAAGTACGGCGTGGGCGGCGTTGCGTACGGCGGCCACGGCGATACGATCGATACGCGCGCCGTTTGCCTGCTGCGCGAAACGCTGGCCAAACACTCGGGACTCGCGGACTTCGCTTTGGCGATGCAGGGGCTTGGTTCGGGCGCCATCTCGCTCGGCGGCACGCACGAACAGAAGACACGTTACCTGCCGCGCGTCGCCAACGGCACGGTCATCGCAGCGTTCGCGCTGTCCGAGCCTGAGGCGGGCTCCGATGTCGCCGCCATGGCGCTGTCCGCCCGCGAAGACGGCGACACCTACGTGCTCGACGGCGACAAGACGTGGATCTCCAATGGCGGCATCGCCGATTTCTACGTGGTGTTCGCGAGAACCGGCGAAGCGCCGGGTGCGCGCGGCATTAGCGCATTTATTGTCGATGCGGAAACGCCGGGCCTGGAGATCGCCGAACGCATCGACGTGATCGCGCCGCATCCGCTCGCGCGCCTGCACTTTGCCGGCGCTCGCGTGCCGCGCAGCCAGATGCTCGGCGCGCCCGGTGAAGGGTTCAAGCTCGCCATGCGGACGCTGGATATTTTCCGGACTTCCGTGGCGGCCGCGTCGCTCGGGTTCGCGCGTCATGCAATGGCCGAAGGGCTCACACGTGCCGCGTCGCGCAAGATGTTCGGGCAGACGCTCGGCGATTTTCAACTGACGCAGGCCAAACTCGCGCAGATGGCCTTGACCATCGACAGTAGCGCGTTGCTGGTCTATCGCGCCGCGTGGCTGCGCGATCAAGGCGAAAGCGTCACGCGTGAAGCCGCAATGGCGAAGTGGCACGCAAGCGAAGGCGCGCAACAGGTGATCGACGCCGCGGTGCAACTCTACGGCGGCATGGGCGTGCAAAGCGGTACGGCCGTCGAGTTGTTGTATCGCGAGATTCGCGCGCTGCGCATTTACGAAGGCGCGACCGAAGTGCAGCAATTGATTGTTGGACGCGATCTGTTGAAAGCGCATGCTGCCGCGACTGCCGGAGCGAACCTCAAATGAGCGCGTCTTTCGAACGGCCCGTACGCATCCGCTTCTCGCACTGCGATCCGGCGGGCATCGTGTTCTTTCCGCAATATCTGGTGATGACCAACGCGCTGGTCGAAGACTGGTTCAACGAAGGCCTGCATATCGATTACGCGCACATGATCTCGCAACGCCGCCTCGGCTTGCCGATCGTCAAACTCGACTGCGAGTTTTCGCGGCCGAGCCAGATGGGCGAAACGATCACGCTGACACTTAATGTTGCGGCGATCGGGCGGCGCTCGATCAGCATCGAGATCGTCGGCCATTGCAACGGCGAAACCCGTTTCCGCGCGAAACAGGTGCTCGTCACGACGTCGCTCGAACGCGGCACATCCATCGACATTCCCGCCGACATCGCGAGCGCGCTCGCGGCGTTCGCTCCAAAGCCCGACTCCATTGAGGCGCATCGCTCATGAAAAAAGCTCTTCTTCCCGCCGGCTGGGTCAAGCCGCGTGGCTACGCGAACGGCGTCGCGGCAAACGGTACGCAAGTGTTCATTGCCGGCCAGATCGGCTGGGACGAACAGGCGCGTTTCCAGACGACCGACTTCGCCGCGCAAGCCATCCAGGCGCTCAAGAATGTGCTCGCCGTATTGCACGAAGCGGGCGGCAAGCCCGAGCACCTGGTGCGATTGACGTGGTACGTCACCGACAAACGCGAGTACCTCGCTTCGTTGAAAGACATCGGCCGCGCGTTTCGCGAGCTGATCGGCGACTACGACATCGCGATGAGCGCGGTGCAGGTCGTCGCGCTGATTGAAGACGAAGCGAAAGTCGAAATCGAAGGAACCGCTGTGGTCCCGCAGTAACGCACACGCGAAAAAGTCCACGAAACCACCAAGCCAACCGAAGCGCATTTAGCCGGCTCAACGCCCGGGAGACCATGATGGAACCGTCAGCACACGTCGATACCTTCGCGCGCGACAATCTTCCGCCGCAGGATCAATGGCCCGTCTTTCTGCTCGACAACCCCGACGTCGCGTACCCGGCGCGCTTGAACTGCGCGACGGAATTGCTCGATAGAACCATCGATGCAGGCCACCGCGATCATCCCGCGATCTGGTCCGATGTCGACGGCACACCACGCGCCACCACTTACGGTGAACTGCTGGCGCTCGTGAATCGCAGCGCGCACGTGCTGGTCGACGAAATGGGACTGCAGCCCGGCAACCGCGTTTTACTACGCGGTCCGAACACGCTGCACATGGCCGTGACCGCGCTCGCGGCGCTGAAAGTCGGACTCGTCGTGGTGCCGACCATGCCGCTACTGCGAGCCAAGGAACTGAAGCAGATCATCGAAAAAGCGCAGGTCGGCGCGGCGTTGTGCGACGCTCGCCTGACCGCCGAACTGGCACGCTGCACCGATCCAGAAGACGAGTTCTATTGCGCGGGTCTGAAGCAAACGCGACTCTTCCACGACGACGCCGCCGATTCGCTCGATACGCTCGCGATCAACAAGCCCGACCACTTCACCGCGTGCGACACCGCCGCCGACGACGTTTGCCTGATCGCCTTCACCAGCGGCACGACCGGCGCGCCGAAAGGCTGCATGCACTTTCATCGCGATGTCGTGGCCATGTGCGATCTGTTCCCGCGCCACGTGCTCAAGCCCACATCGAGCGATATTTTTTGCGGCACGCCGCCGCTCGCGTTCACGTTCGGGCTCGGCGGCCTGCTGTGTTTTCCGTTGCGATTTGGCGCCTCCACGGTGTTGATCGAGAAGCTCACGCCCGAGACGTTGCTGCAGACCGTCGAGCGTTTTCACGCGACTGTCATGTTCACCGCGCCGACTTTCTATCGGCAAATGGCGCCGCTGGTTGCGCACCACGACGTCTCTTCGCTGAAGAAAACCGTGTCGGCGGGTGAAGCATTGCCGGATTCGACGCGGCGTCTGTGGCGCGACGCGACCGGCATCGACATGATCGACGGCATCGGCGGCACCGAGTTGATCCACATCTTCATTTCGGCGCAAGGCGACGAGATTCGCCCGAACGCCATCGGCCGCGCGGTGCCGGGTTACGTCGTGCAGGCCGTGGATGACGACATGCGACCGGTCGCGCCCGGCACGATCGGCAAACTCGCGGTGCGCGGCCCGACCGGCTGCCGCTATCTCGCCGACGAGCGGCAGAAGAAGTTCGTGCGCGACGGCTGGAACCTGCCCGGGGATTCCGTCTATCTCGACGAAGACGGCTACGTGTTCTACCAGGCACGCGCCGACGACATGATCGTCTCCGCCGGCTACAACATCTCCGGCCCCGAAGTGGAGAGCGTCCTGCTGCAACACGACGCGGTGTCCGAATGCGGCGTGATAGGTGTGCCGGACGAAACCCGCGGACAGATCGTCAAAGCGTTCGTCGTGGTCAATCCCGGTCACGAGCGCGACGACAAATTGGTCGCGCAACTGCAGGATTTCGTGAAAAATAGCGTGGCGCCGTACAAATATCCACGCGTCATCGTTTTCGTCGATTCACTGCCGCGCACCGAAACCGGCAAGCTCAAACGCTTCGAGTTGCGTACGATGGCCTAGCCCACATTTGTCGATCAACGATCGACACAGGAGACACACCGCATGGCCGCCTCTTTCATCGAAGTCGTCGCCCAGGATGGCGGCCGTTTCAATGCGTACGTCGCGCGCCCCGCGCAAGGGTCGGGGCCGGGACTCGTGCTCCTGCAGGAAATTTTCGGCATCAACGACACCATGAAGGCGACGGCGGACCGCTTCGCTGAGGAAGGTTATGTGGTGCTGGTGCCGGATCTGTTCTGGCGGATCAAACCGGGCATCGTGCTCGGATATGGCGAAGCCGACATGAAACAGGCGCTCGCCTATCTCGGCCAGTTCGACACGGACCTCGCGATCGACGATATCGCGGCCACCGTCGCCGCATTGCGCGCCATGCCCGAACAGGCCGGCAAGGTGGGCACAGTGGGTTACTGCCTCGGCGGCAAGCTCGCATTCCTGAGCGGCGCGCGAACCGATGTCGATTGCGCAGTCAGCTACTACGGCGTGGGCCTCGAAGCGTATCTGGACGAAGTGCCCGCGATTCGCTGCCCGATGGTGTTCCACTTCCCCGAAAACGACTCGCATTGTCCGCCGGAAACCCGCGAACGGATCAGCGCAGCGTTGCGCACGCGGCCGCAGATCGAGCAACACGTGTACCCCGGTTGCGATCATGCGTTTGCCGCGCCGTCGCGTCCGCAATACGACAAACCCGCCGCGATGATGGCGTATTCGCGCACGCTCGCGCTGCTGCGCAAGGTGCTGGGTCCGGTCTACGATCTCAACGCGCTGTGGGAAGCGCATTGCTACCACGAGTTCGCCACGCGTGACGTGGATGCGGTCATGCCGACCATGGTCGCGCAACCCTACGTCAATCACGTTCCGACCATGACCGGCGGAGTCGGTCATGACAACCTCAAGCGTTTCTATACGCATCACTTCGTCAACTCGAATCCTGTCGATACGAAGCTGATTCCGATTTCGCGCACCATCGGCGCGGATCGCATCGTCGACGAATTCATTTTCAGCTGCACGCATAGCTGCGAGATCGACTGGTTGCTGCCCGGCGTCGCGCCGACCGGTAAGTATTTCGAGGTGCCGATGCTCGCGGTCGTGTGTTTCCGCGGCGACAAGCTTTATAACGAGCACATCTATTGGGATCAGGCATCCGTGCTGGTGCAGGTGGGCTTGCTGAACCCAGAGGGGCTGCCTGTGGCCGGTATCGAAAGCGCGCGCAAGCTGCTCGACGAAACGCTGCCGTCGAATCAATTGATGGGCGGCAAATCACGCGTGTGAGGTGCGACTAGAGGCCCGCCTCTGCACAACAACCTTATGATGTGACACTCCATTGGCCACCGTCCCTCGACCCATGCTGACCGTCCATCATCTGAACAACTCGCGCTCGCAACGTGTGCTGTGGCTCCTCGAAGAACTCGGCGTTCCTTACGAGATCAAGCGTTACCAGCGCGATCCGAACACGATGCTCGCGCCGCCCGAGTTGCGCGCGGTGCATCCGCTCGGCAAGTCGCCCGTGATTACCGATGACGGCCAGACTATCGCGGAGTCGGGCGCGATCATCGAGTATCTGATCGGCAAATACGGGCAGGGACGGTTTGCGCCGGCGCCGGGCACGCCGGAGCGGCTGCGTTACACGTACTGGCTGCATTACGCGGAAGGTTCCGCGATGCCGCCGCTGCTGCTCAAGCTCGTGGCGCTGCGCATTGCCAGCGCGCCGATGCCGTTCTTCGCCAAGCCGATCGCGCGCAAGATTGCCGGCACGTTGCAGTCGAGCTTCATCGATCCGCAGTTGAAGCTGCACCTCGGCTACATCAACAAGGAACTGAGCGCGACCGGCTGGTTCGTCGGTGACGATTTCACGGCGGCTGACGTGCAGATGAGCTTCCCGCTCGAAGCCGCCACGGCGCGCGGCGGCATGGAAGGCCAGATTCCGGCGGTGGTCGATTTCCTCAAGCGTATTCACGCGAGGCCGGCTTATCAGCGAGCGCTGGAGCGCGGCGGCAAGTACGAATTGCTCGGCGGCGATTGAGGTTTGCGCGGCCCTGGAAATCGTAGTTGTGGGTCCAAACCCGCGGGTGCTAGACTGAAAAATCCCATTGTCGTCAACGAGTTGACAACCGGTTGGACGGTGTTGCGGCCGGTTGCGTTTCTTTCGGCGCAGCGCCTGTTTCAGCGGCGGCACGTCCGGCATCCGATAGACCGTGCCTAAGGAGCCGCCTGCATGACCCATTCCATCCACGGCAACAAACGCTGGCTCGCACTGATCGTGCTGTGCCTCGGCGTGCTCATGATCGTGCTCGATACGACGATCGTGAACGTTGCGCTGCCGTCCATTGCGGCGGATCTCGGTTTTACCGAGACATCGCTCGTGTGGGTGGTCAATGCGTATATGCTCACCTTCGGCGGTTGCCTGCTGCTTGGCGGGCGGCTCGGCGACCTGTATGGGCATCGCAAGCTGTTTCTTATCGGCATCACGTTGTTTACTCTGGCGTCGCTTGCTTGCGGCATTTCGAACTCGCAAGGGTTGCTGGTGTGCGCGCGGGCCGTTCAGGGCGTGGCGGGTGCCATCGTCTCGGCGGTTTCGTTGTCCCTCATCATGAATCTGTTCACAGAGCCCGGCGAGCGTGCCAAAGCGATGGGCGTGTATGGTTTCGTGTGCGCGGGTGGCGGCAGCATCGGCGTGTTGCTCGGCGGGCTGCTGACCAATCTGCTGAGCTGGCATTGGATCTTTCTCGTCAATCTGCCGATCGGTATTGCCGTGTACGCGCTGTGTGTCGCACTGTTGCCGTCCGCGCGCGGGCATGCGCACGGCGAGCGGCTCGATGTGGCCGGCGCGGTGTCTGTCACTGTTTCGCTGATGCTGGCGGTCTATGCGGTGGTGAATGGCAATGAGGCTGGCTGGACTTCGGCGCAGACGCTCGGTTTGCTGTTTGCCGCGTTGGCGCTGCTTGTCGTGTTCCTTGTGATCGAAGCGCGCGTTCAGCATCCATTGATGCCGCTTGGTCTGTTCCGCTTGCGCAATGTGGCGACGGCGAATGTGGTCGGCGTGTTGTGGGCGGCGGCGATGTTTGCCTGGTTCTTCATCTCTGCGCTGTATTTGCAGCGTGTGCTTGGCTATCGACCGTTGCAGGTCGGGCTTGCATTCCTGCCCGCCAATCTGATCATGGGGTTCTTTTCGCTCGGGCTGTCGGCGCGGGTGGTGATGCGCTTTGGTCTGCGGCTTCCGCTGGCCGTCGGTCTGCTGGTCGCGGCGTGCGGTCTTGCTTTGTTCGCTCGCGCGCCGGTGGGCGGCAGCTTTGTGCTCGATGTCATGCCCGGCATGATTCTGCTCGGCTTCGGCGCCGGTATCGCCTTCAATCCGATGCTGCTCGCCGCCATGAGCGATGTCGATCCGAGTGATTCGGGGCTCGCGTCGGGTATCGTCAATACGTCGTTCATGATGGGTGGCGCGCTTGGGCTTGCGGTGCTGGCGAGTCTTGCCGCGGCGCGGAGTGAGGCGATGCAGGCGTCTGGTGATGCGGTCGCGGCGCTGAACAGTGGGTATCACGTCGCGTTTTTGTTTGGGGCGATCTTTGCGGCAGTGGCGGGGGTGCTTGGGGGGCTGTTGTTGCGGCCGGGGCACGCGGTTGCGGCTGGGGCGCAGGAAGGGGCTCACGGTCACAACGTGACGGCAGCGGATGGACACTCCCCCGCCACGGGCAACAAAGCCGCGACCGAAAACTACTAAACGCCGCCCCCCCAAAACCGCAATCCCGATCAAACGCCCCGGATCGGCGCTCGCTAAGCTGGTTCCATGCTGACATGAGAGCCCATATGAACCCGGTTGGAAAAGCGCTGTGGTTTATCGAAAGCCACTTTGCCCACGAGTTGACGCTCGACGACATCGCCAACTGCGGATGCGTGTCGCGCTTTCACCTGGCGCGCGCCTTCGAAGCGGCCACGGGGTTTTCGGTGATGCGCTATGTCCGCGGGCGGCGCTTGAGCGAGGCGGCACGCCGTCTAGCGAGTGGTGCACCGGACATCCTCGCGGTCGCCATCGACGCCGGCTACGGTTCTCACGAGGCATTCACGCGCGCGTTTCGCGAGCAATTTGGGCTCACGCCCGACGCGCTGCGCGCGCGTGGCCATCTCGACAATCTCGCCCTCGTGGAGCCGATCAAAATGGACGAAACCCTGCTTACCCATCTCGAACCGCCGCGCTTTGAAGACGGCAAAGCGTTTCTTGTTGCGGGCTTGAGCGAGCGCTATACCAGCGAAACCTGCGCTGCAATTCCGTCGCAGTGGCAGCGCTTTGGTGACTACTTCGGCAAAGTGCCTGGGCAGATCGGCAATGTGGCGTATGGCGTCTGCTATAACGCTGACGATGCTGGCAACATTGACTATCTGTGCGGTGTCGAAGTCAGTGACTTTTCAGGATTGCCTGCTGAGCTGAGCCGCTTGCGGATTTCGCCGCAGCGGTATGCGTTGTTTAGCCATCGCGAACATATTTCGACTATCCGGCGCACCTGGAACACGATCTGGAATCAGTGGCTACCGGCATCGGGACATATTCCTGCTGATGCGCCGAATTTCGAGCGGTATGACGAGAAGTTTGATCCTGTTAGTGGGATGGGCGGGCTTGAGATATGGTTGCCGTTGAAGAGCTGAGGAGCCTCCATTCTCGGTGCGGCGATGCGTGTGGCGGGTGCGTTTCCGGTGACATTGAATAATCACCTGCACAAACGCACGAAGCGCCCGATGTTCGCCATGTGCATTCTTGAATGAGAATGCACACATATCAATCGCGAGATTGTCTTGCTCGCGCTGAACGTCTTGATCGAGGCGGCTCATCGCCTCCAACACACGCGTACCGTAGCCGCAGAAGCACCGGCCCCACGCCTCCTATTGGCCACGCGTCCCGGAAGTCCAGGTAGGCCTCGCTACGTCCTTTGGTTTGACCGAGTAGCAACGAACCATGTGATCGCAGTAGTCGCACACCGTGTGAATGACAAGCGCACCACTCTCAAGTTTCTCGTTATCACGCGATTCGCCACGTCCCGGATGTCGTCAGGCAATCTGTCGTACTCGTTGCGCTTTAAATCAGGCGGTGGGGCAACCTGAAAATCGGTCGCAAAATGCATCTCCGGTTGGACAGCGTCGACCGCCAAACCAAAGATATCGGCTATTCCTGCCCGAGCGCGCTCTCGTACAGTTTTATCGGTCATGAAAATGCAATACACGTCCGATATGGTCGCGAATTCTTCAACCTTTCAAATACTTACCGTACCGTGAAAATAAAACTTTTAATTTCTGCGATTCTCGCAGCCGGTCTTAGTGCATGTGGCGGGGGCGATAATAGCAGCAGCACTGCTGGTGACAATGGCGGCAATGCAGCGCCTGTAGTAGATAGCAAAATTCCTACGCTTGCATTTGCCAATCCGCAAAGCACCTATGATTTGAATAGCTACACGCAGACAGCAATGTTTCCTCTGCAGTTCGCTACGACCGGCACCAATCTGCTGAATGCAGAGGCGTCCGGCGTGACCTATGACAAGGATACCGATTCGCTGTTTGTCATTGGCGACGGTGCGACCTCAGTGGTGCAGGTTGCAAAGAGCGATGGTCACGTTATCGATTCCATGACGCTCAATGCCGGCGACTTCGAGGACACTGAAGGCATCACCTATGTCGGTGGCGGCAAGTTCGTATTAGTGGAAGAGCGTCTCCGTCAAGTCGATCTGTTCACTTACGTTCCTGGTGGAATACTGCACAGAGCAGACGTACAGTCCGTCAAACTGGGGACGACGGTTGCCAACGTCGGTATTGAGGGCGTTACTTTCGATACCAAAACAGGCGGCTACATTGCCGTGCGCCAGTCGCAACCCACCAGCATCTTCCAGGCCGCAATCAATTTCGCGGGCGGGTCGGCGACAGCATCGAACGGTACGCCCATCTTGCCGACGACAGACAATCCGCCGGTGCTGTTCGATGCGGCCACGACGGGCCTTTCTGCGTTCAATGACGTTTTCTCGTTGTCGAATATCGTACCGAGCAGCGCTCCGGATTACGGCAACATCATCATCATCGGCGCGCCGGATGGCAAGATCGTCGAGATGGATCGTACCGGCAAGTTGCTGAGCAGCTTGTATATGAGTGCCACTGCCCAGAACGAGGGTGTGACGATGGGCCCGGACGGGACCATTTATGCGGTTGGTGAACAGGCCGCGGGGCCGAGCCTGCCAGGCCTGACCATCTTCAAGCCAACCACCAGCACAAGCAATGTCGGCATTGGCAGCAACCTCTACCTGACGTTCGATCAATCGGTGAAGGCGGGTGCGGGTAATATCGTTCTCAGTAACGGCGCTGACGATACGCGGTCGATTCCCGTAACCGACGCATCGCAAGTGACGTTCAGCGGTAATGTGATGAAGATTCATCCAAAGTTCTACATGGTCGCCGGCACCACCTACCACATCACGTATCCAACGGGGGCGATCAAGACGGCAGCGGGGAACGATACCTCTGCCGTGTCCGACTTATCGACGTTCTCGTTCAAGGCGATTGGTACCGTTGACCACACAGCCCCGACATTGACCAGCACTGCGCCGGTCGATGGCGCGACAGGCATCATCGGCAACCACATGACACTGTCGTTCAGCGAAGTCGTGCAGGCCGGCACAGGTAACATTGTTATCAGCAACGGCTCTGATACGCGTAATGTGTCCGTTGACGACACGACCCAGGTCAAATTCAATGGCGGTCGGGTGAGCATCACCTTGACGACACCATTGCAGGATAGTTCTCGCTACACCGTGCAATTGGCCGGTAGCGTTATCACTGACCTGTATGGCAACGCATATGCAGGCACGACGCAGAGCTTCACGACTGCAGCAGCAGGTGCGCCAGCGCCGACCGTGCTGATCTCGGAGGTGAACTCGAACGCAGACGGCGGTCAGGATTTCTTTGAAATCTATAACTATGGCAGCACGGCAATTGATCTGACCGGCTGGAAGTGGGGCGACAATCATGCTGACGTCAACGATGCCAACAATAGCGCGGCATTTGTGGCCGGTACGATGCTTGCACCGGGTGAACATCTGGTCGTTGTGCCGGGTGTGCCCGGAACGGACGAAAATACGTTCCGCACAACCTGGGGCCTCGCCGGCACGGTTCCGGTCGTTGCGATGTTGAACGTCAATAACGATGCAGCGAATCCGATCGGTTTGGGTAAAGGCGATGCGGTGGTCGTCTATGATGCGAACGGTAATGTCGCGGCTGCAATGAACTACGGCACACCGATCAATGCAGCGCAGGGAGACGGCACGACGAAAGCGATTCCAACGGCCTCGGGTGCAGATGCCAGCCTCGTTGCCGCCGGAAATCATGCTGGTGCCGTCTTCGCCGGTGGCAATGCGAAGGTTTCCGCAGTATGGGATACGGTTTCGACAACGACGCCAAACTATGTTGAGGCAGTGATTGGCGTGCACGGCGGCATAGCCGAACCGCTTAAACCTGCGTCGATTGGTTCGCCTGGACAGTAATTTCACGTCGCTTTGCGGCATGAGTATGGCGAAGAACCGTCCGACTATGTCGGGCGGTTTTTTTATGGTCTACGAGCCCGAACTCGCACCGAATGTCGGCTGCGGGGTGAATTGAATCACGCCCACGGAGGTCCGCTCGTGGGCGACCTGAGCCGAACGACGATGGGCGCAGTTCGACCCACAAGGGACAGTCACCTTTCCGGATAGCGGCCGCTCAGCTCGGCCGTGAAAACGCTGCGACGTAGATGGGAGTCCTCGGGTGGCAGTTGTAGAGTGCATTACGAGGTCACAACCGTATGCGATGGTCAATGCTTGTAGAGTCGTCGGGTGCTATCGCCTGCCGTCCGCCAGAGGCTTCGGGCGTGAAGCCGATGTCCTCGACTTTGAACTTGAATATTATTTGAAACCCGCGCCACAATACAACCGACCTCGAACAACGCCTTCTCGAAGACATCTTCAGCAGTGCGTTTATTCAAGTGACGAACTCTCTACGGAGCGCACCAGCATCCGTCGTCTTCACCTTATTGGTCTGCCATGATCTTTATCTGTCAAAAAAAACTGATCGCGTCGTTGTTAATGCTCGGTATAAATGCGGCAGTAATGGCACAAACCACACCGAACCCGCTACCAGCCCTCAAGGCCGCCAGATGGCATGAAGCGACACGCGAGATCCTGTTGGAGGCGCGCGAAAATGACCCGAACGAGCCCATGCTCCCGAAGGAGATGGCGTTTGACGGCTTCACGTCGGATGCCCTGGATAGCGCACGGATGCTATGTCGCGCGTGCCAATCCGCTGCCCTTGTCACTGTAGTTTCCGCGCCCTCCAGCATGTCGGTCGAAGAGAAGGAGCATATTCTCAATGAAGCACTTGCAATCTTGCGCAGTGGCTCGCGAGAACCCGTGTGGAGCACCGACACTCTCACCAATGCCGCCTTAATATACTCAGATTTGGGCCTTAAAGCGCAGGCACATTCCATATTTGACGAAGCAATTACCTCGGCAACTTCTGACCCAGCGTCACCTTCCGATTTTGACCGTGCCGCCTTTGCGCTCGCCAACGCGGCTCCCGGCGGCGTTCCGGATTGGATGGTCTCATCGCTTGAAGAGGCTACCCGCAGATGGCCGCCTTCTGCCGACACCGCGTTGGCGTACCGGGATCTGGCGATAATCCGTTTCCAAAAGTCACAGCCGACAGCCGCGCTGGACCTCATGGACAAAGCTTTAGGCGCCTGCAGTTCGATTGCCAACAAAGGTCAAGCGCAGGCGATTCGGGCATCGGTCGGGAGACTTGCACTTGACTCGAATCAGCTCGACTTTGCTCGACATCGGATTCCTGCACCGTTGATAATCGATGCGTATGCGAGTTTTGAAGCGCGTAACGGAAATAAAGATGCGGCTCTAGATTTTCTTCAAGAGTTGCCGGGACCTACGCTTTACGTTGATGTTCGAGATGAGACGTTGAGCCAAATAATCCGTGACGCATCGAATCGCGGAGACTTCTCAACCGCCAAGTTCTTCGCCGGAAAGATAGATCCTCAGAAGACCCATATGCAGATTGAGTTGTGGACATACATCGCTCGGGAGGAACATCTGAAGGGCGACTTGAAGGCGTCTGAGGAGGATTTTCGAAGAATATTGAACATCGTTGATGTTATGCCGATTGAGCAACGTCAGTCATTGATCAGCGAGAAAGGTGTATTGGCTGAGGCGATGGCAAAGTCGGAGATGAGCGCAGAAAGTCTGCGCCTTTCGCGCAGCAACAAGACCTCGGCTCTGATGCTTTCTGAAAGACAGAAAGCAATGAATCTTGATGGCTTGCTCTCGCTCGCCAAGGCGTTTCACGTTGCCGGCGATGAAAGTGAAGCGAAGGAAACTTTAACTATGGCGTATCAAATCGCACATGACTATCAACCGCCCAATCAATATGCAACGACGAAGTCTCAGTTGTTAATGAAGGTCGCATCGACCGCGGCGGCCTTCCAGTAACAGACCGCACTCAGTTGACGTACCGGATAGTTGGAAAAGAAACGAACAGTTGCCTAAATTTGTGTCTATAAGCACGGATATCGATGCAACGTCACGCGCAATATAGAATGCACTGTCCCTAGCCGATCATAGAAACCATGATCTTCGGTGAACGAACAGGCTCAATCTCATCTTGCGTTAAACGATGTCTCCGCTCCCACGCTTCGACCTTTGACGCCAGCCGGTTAGATCCTACTCGAGCACAGTGACACGGAAGTTGATTGTCGACGATTCGCGGCACTTCGCCGAGTGTCCCTTAGTGGCCGCGCGCAGCCCGAGAGCGACCAGGCCGATCGTAACGCTGGAAACCCTTAGCGCTCGAGCAGCGCTCCGAATTTCTCTAGCGGGAAGCAGCGGTCGCTAACGTCCACTCGATGGAAGGGTTAGGCGCCATGCCCAAGCTCTTGAGCGAGCCCGATGAGGATTCCTTCGGGACCCCGGATGTAGCAGAGCCGATACGTGTTTTCGTGCTGAGCCACTTTGCCGACGAGTTCCGCGCCGCGTTTACCGAGACGGGCGAGCGTATCGTCGATGTCCTCCACGGTAAACATGACGCGTAGGTAACCAAGGGCGTTCACCGGGGTGCGACGGTGATCGGCGACCACAGGTGGCGCAAGGAATCGGGACAGCTCGAGCCGGATGTGACCGTCCGGCGTACGCATCATGGCAATTTCGACGCGCATGCCGCGATCCAGAGACGCGATCTGCCCAATCTCCTTCGATTGGGGCGCGCCCCTCGAACTCCAGGCCAAGTTCAACAAAAAACTCAATGGCGGCATCCATGTCTTCAACCACGATGCCGACGTTGTCCATACGCTGCACCGTCATGATGTTTCCCTGGCGCCTGGCTGAAGCAGCCGATCGTAACGCTGCCGACCTGAGCTACCGCTCAAGCTCAGGAGTATCCGCGCGAGTAGCTGCGCGAGAGATTCAGACCACACCAGGGGCACAGGATAGCTGCCATCCGCGATCGTCCGCCCCTAGCCGGACCCGATATGACGTCGCACCGGCGTAGTGCTCCGCCGTTGACCGGTCCCCGGAGGGAGGGCGGTATCCATTCCATCTCGACCTGTTGCAGTCAATTGACCCGCTCGAAACTCGTCACTCAGCGAAACAAGCCCAGCGGCGGATTCCTGAAAGCGAAAACGCGCAGATTTATCTGCGCGTCTCTACGTTATTCGCTCAACAGACCAAGGACGTCTAGGTACCACCCAATCCACGACACAAGGCTGCAATCAATGCGGTCAATTTATGCGCCGCCGAAAAACACGGGCTTCATTCCATCATTCGGGTCCGGGCGAATAGAGCCTTGGATTTTATGTCCCAAGTGGGCGACGGCGGTGCCGAACGAACGCAGTTGATGATGGCTACCCGACGCTGAAGTACCGTCAGCGACGCCGCCAAAATCGGTCGCAGCGCCACTTCCTGGATTCACGCTAGTTTGCGCGGCCTGAACATTGGTCGGAGCGACCGCTCCGTTCGATTGAGCAAAAGATGAGGCAGCCGGAATTGCAAGAGCAGCTACGACGATGAGCGATTGAACGAGTTTCATGATGCTTACCTCCAGACTTCATTTGTCCGCAAACGCCCGTTTGCGTTTCAGTACTTGCAGTCTAGGCTGTGGCCTGCTCGCAATTAAGTACTTGCAGAACAAAACAATGTTGTAGAAATAAGTACAAACCCTTAGAACCAAGCGCCACGCACGCAGCATCGAGCCGGTGCCAAAAAAAGCAGCCCTTGAGATACCACAATGTGACCGCGCACCCGCAGTTCAAGCTTTCCCTTTCCCACCCACCTTCGCGAGATCGAAGGGCGTCTCCCTCAACCGTCGCCCAGCAAGCCTAAACACCGCATTAGCAATCGCCGGCGCCACCGAAGGACTAGACAACTCCCCCACCCCACCAGGCTTCGACGTATCCCCCTGCACAATCAAAATATCAATCTCCGGCATATCACTCATCCGCATCACCCGATACGTATCAAAGTTCTTCTGTTCGACCTGCCCATGCCGAATACCGATGCGATCCGCCGTCGCATGCCCTAACCCCCACATCAACCCGCCATAAAGCTGCTCCTCGACCCCACCCGGCGAAACAGCCAACCCACAATCCGCGACACAGGTCAGCTTCTCGATTACAACACCATCGCCTTTCCGAGCAACACGCGCCACAACAGCAACATAACTGCTATAAGCCTGATTAGTCGCCACGCCCAAAGCAGTCCCAGCAGGCAACGCCTTTCCCCAGCCAGCACGTTTCGCCGCATCCATCAAAACAGCCTTATGCCTAGGGTCCTTCATATGCGCTAACCGAAACTCAACAGGATCCCGACGCCCCGCATGCGCGGCCTCATCCATAAAAGACTCAACCGCAAACACGTTCGGGATATAACTCACCGCCCGATACCATCCAGTTGGCACACCGGTCTCATGCCGAACCCAACCAATATCCACATGCGGCGCCCCATAAGCGAACTCATACTTACTGATCGCTTCAGTCGTGCTGTAATCCATCCGATCCGGCCGATCGAAGTACCCAGGCTCCCATTGTTCCGGCGAAGCAGGCATCACCGCCCGCAACTGCAACGTCGCCAAATTCCCACTCGAATCAAGCACAGCCTTCGCCCGATGAAAACTCGCCGAGTGGTAATAAAGCGCCCGCATTTCATCTTCACGGCTATTCATCAACTTAACCGGCTTCCCAACTTTCAACGCCAGCCAGGTCACTTCAAAAAGCCAGTACTTCGACTCACGCGACCCAAAGCTGCCACCTGAAACAAGCTCATGCAGCACCACACGATTCGCCGGGATACCGCCGATCACCTGAGCCGCCTCCTGCACCGTTGACGGCACTTGCAGCCCACCCCAATACTCAATTGCACCGTCCTTCTTTGCCCACGCAGTCACGTTAATCGGCTCAAGCGGACACTGCGCCTTATAAGGCATCGAATAAGAAGCCTCAATCACCCGCGCCCCGTGCGCAAACGCAGTCTTCAAATCCCCACTCTGAACAGTCGGCACCACCCGCGCCGCAGGATCATCGAGCCACGACGCCTGACGCGCAGCAAGCGTGCTGCTATCAAGAGTCTCCAGCGGACTGTCTTCCCACTCGACATGCAACGCTGCCTGCCCCTTATGCGCCGACCAATAGTCATCCGCCAACACAGCCACGCCGGCCTGATTGCCACCGAGAATGTCGGGCCGCCCAGGAATCTGCAAAACCTGCCGCACGCCCGGCACGGCCAACGCCGCTTTAGCATCCACGCTGCGCACGCGCGCATCGATCACCGGCGCGCGCGTGACGACAGCGACCAACATGTCCGGCAACGACACGTCGATGCTGTACGGAAACGCGCCTCGCGCCTTCTCCGCAGCGCCGCGTTTCTTCCGTAATTTGCCGATGTATTTGAACTGCGACGGATCTTTCAACGCGACATCTTTCGGCGCAGGCAATTGCGCCGCGACCTGCGCAAGCGATCCATAGTTCGCACGCTTACCGCTAGCCTGATTGACCACGAAGCCGTTCTCCGTTGAACACGTCGCCGGCTCCACATTCCATTGTTTCGCCGCAGCAGCAATCAACATCGCGCGCGCCGTCGCGCCCGCACGTCGCAAGCGCTCGTATTCCAGCGACACGCTCGTACTCCCGCCCGTCGAAAACACCTTCCACAATGGATGAATGTAATCGCCGTAAAACGGATTCTCCGGCGTGATCACATCGACGCGAAACAGATCGACGTCCAGTTCTTCCGCGACCATCGCAGCGAGCGCGGTACGCGTGCCCGTGCCGGAATCATGTTTGTGGACGACCAGCTTGATCGTATCGTCCGGCAGCACGCGCACCCATGCATTCGGTTCGAACTCACCGGCCTGCGGTTTGGAATCACCGCTTTTGTTGTCGCCCTTGCCGAAGGCTTCGGGCAACTGGAAGCCGATCGCGAGACCCGAGGCCAACAGCGCCGAACTCTGCTTGATGAAGCGACGGCGAGCAGCGCCGCGATCGCTGGTCAGCGCTTCTTTGCCGTTGCGCATTCAAGCCTCCTCGTTCGTGACGTGAGACGAGCAGGCGGACGCGCAAGCCGGCATCTCCACAGCCGCCAGCGCAGGATCACCCGACGCCGCCCGCTTGATCGCCTTGCGAATCCGCGAGTACGTGCCGCATCGACAGATGTTGCCGGACATCGCCGTCGTGATGGTTTCGTCGTTGACGGTCGGCTTGTCCTTTAGAAACGCGGCCGCCTGCATCAACTGACCGGACTGACAGTAGCCGCATTGCGGCACATCCTCGGCGACCCACGCGAGTTGCAGTGGATGCCGGCCGTCCTTCGACAACCCTTCGATCGTCGTAATGCGTTTGCCGGCCACGGCTACAGCAGGCAGCAAACAGGAGCGCACCGCCTCGCCTTCCAGATGCACCGTGCACGCGCCGCAAAAGCCGCCGCCGCAACCAAATTTCGTGCCGGTCAATTTGAGCCGGTCGCGCAATACCCACAACAGGGGCATGTCTTCCGGTACATTGTCGAGCGAGTGCCGCGTGTCATTGACCACGATCTCGATCATGCGCTGTCTCCTAAATGTCGTTGTGCAGCGCGGCGCATTGCATGAGTGGATGCGTGACAAGGGTCGCGTGCTTGCGGCCATTATTGAAAGCCGTTAAGCACAACGCCAGCGACCATTTCTTCTATCATCCGTAAGTCCGGCTAACACCATGTTGAAGCGCTATCCGTCTATCCAGTCGATGCAGGCCTTCCTGCAAGCAGCGCGCGTCGGCAGTTTTTCGAGCGCCGCACGGCAGTTGTCGCTCACGCATAGCGCGATCAGCCAGCAGATCCGCACGCTCGAAGAGTTCGTCGGCCAGCCGCTCTTCGTGCGCGAAAGCGGCCGCGTGGTATTGACCGATGCGGGCGTGCTGTTCGCGAATCAGTTGGCGGATGGCTTCGAGCAAATCGATCGCGCGTTGTCGTCGGTAAAAGAGCGCACGGCCAAGCAGTCCATCACGCTCGACGTCGATCCCGAACTCGCGCAGAGCTGGCTGGTGGCGCGTTTGCCGGCCTTGCTCGGCGCGTTGAGCGGGACATCGCTCACGGTGCTGTCCACACCGCGTCGTGACCGCAGCGCGTTCGAGCGCGTGGATATTGCGTTGCGATATGGGTATGGAGAATGGGACGGCTTCGAAAACGCGCTGATTTGCGGCGACCGTTTGACTGCTGTGGGCGCGCCCTCGCTGTTGCAGGCACGCGGGCTCAGCGTGCCGCTCACGCCCGAGCAGCTACTGGAGCTGCCATTGCTCGGCTATACGAAGCGTTCGTGGATTCCCTGGCTCGCCGCTGCGGGGCTGCCCGAGGTCGAGCCCGACGCCGTCGCGGTTTTCGACAACGCCGCGGGCTTGATCGCCGCCGCCAGCGCAGGCGTGGGGGCGGGTTTGGCGCGTGGCCTGCTCGCCGCCGACGCCCAACGCAACGGCAATCTGGTCGAACTCACGCAAGTGGAAATTCCGACGCACTACAACCTCTACGCCGTATGGCCGCGCGAGAAAGCGGGGCGTGTGGCGCCGCTGATCCAAGTGATCCGCGACCTTGTCGCGCAAACGGTCAGCTCACACTAGCCGCCACTTCCCGCACGGTTTCGAGAAACAGCGACAACACCGGCGAAGGCGTCTCGGCACGATAGCGCGCGTGCAGCGACACTTCGGGGCGCGGCGCAGCCACCGGCACGAACGCGACACCACCCGTCGACAACTGCCGCGCGGACGAAGGCAGCAACGCCACGCCTAATCCTTCGCGCACGAGACACAACAACGTATGCACCTCGACGACTTCCTGTTCGATCCGCGGTGTAAACCCTGCCTCAACACAACAGTCCTGTAGAAAGCGCGCCAATTGCGACTGCCGCAAACCGAACGACACGAAGCGTTCGGCCTCCAACTCGCGCAACGCAATCTCTCCGCGCGACGCCAGCGCGTGCCCCAACGGCAACGCGACCACCGCCGACTCACGCATCACCACTTCGCTGCGAATCTCCGGGTCTTCATGCGAGACGCGAAAGAAACAGATATCGAGCCGGCGCTCTTTCAACGCGAGAATCTGCGCGGCCGGCGTCATCTCATGCAGCGTCCACCGCACTTGCGGATGCTTCTCCGCGAATACCCGTAGCGCGCGCGGAATGGGCTCGACCATCGCCGAACTGATGATGCCAATCTCGAGGCTCCCCACTTCGCCACGCCCCGCGCAACGCGTCAGATCGATCGCGCGTTCGAACTGCGCGAAGATCAACGGCACCTGTTCTTTAAGTGTTTTCCCTGCCTCGGTGAGTTCGACACGGTGTTGCGAGCGCATGAACAGTGCCGTGCCCATCTCCTCTTCGAGGATGCGAATCTGCTGACTCAGCGGCGGCTGGGAAATGTGCAGCCGCGCGGCTGCCCGGCCGAAATGCAGTTCGTCGGCAAGCACCGCGAAGTAACGCAACAGCCGGATGTCCATATCGCAAACGTATCAAGATCGTGGTTAAAAAATATTGTACAGAGCGTTTTTATCTTGTGAGACTGCATCGCAAGCAGCAGTGCACATCAGTGTGACACTCGATGCCGGCGAGGGGAAGGCGCACGAACACTGCGCCTTGCAAAGGGCCGCATGGGCAAGCCCAACGGGCTGAGTTCCATCGATGCGCCTGCCCGCGATCCGGCAACTGGATACACCAGTTCCTCTCAAGGAGATCGAGTACATGATCATCGACACTAGCTGTTATCCGACCAACCTGGTCGACCTCGCGTGGCGCCATGATGGCGAGCCATTTTCCGGCGAGCGTCTGATCGAGGTGATGGACGGCCCCTACATCATCAACGGCAAGCCTCGCCGCATCGACAAGGCCTTCATTCAGCCGCCGCAAGGCAACACCATCTATACGTGGACCGACGGCGAACGCTCCGGCCGCGAGTCGATCGACGACTACATGGCGTACACCGTGGAATGCGTTCAGAAATACCCGGACCGTCTGCTCGGCTGTTTCGTCTACAACCCGCGTTGCGGTCCGGAGAACGGTGCTGAAGCCATCGAGTTTTACGCGAAGGAACACGGCTTCAAGATGGTCCAGTTGCAGGCCAACATGCATGCATACCGTCCCGACCGCGCGCTCGACTGGCTGCGCCCCGCGTTGCGCAAATGCGCGGACCTCGGCCTGCTCGTGAAGCTGCATACCGGCGACGGCCCGTACAGCATTCCGAGCGAGTGGTATCCGCTGATTCGCGAATTCCCGTCGGTGAATTTCATCATGGCACACTTCGGCGTGCAGACGGGCGGCGTGTATTGCTTCGAGCCGTATCAGATGGCGCTCGACACACCGAACGTGTATTGCGAATCGAGTTGGTGCCTGCAATCGCGAATCGTCGAATTCGCGAAGGTGCTGCCCACGCACAAGATTCTCTACGGTTCCGACACGCCGCCGAACGAGCCGGGCATGTGGCTGCGTTTGCTCGAAGTGTTGTGTCACGAGCCGCCGCAAGGCCTGAATCTCGACGAAGACACGCTCGAAGACTATCTCGGCAACAACCTCGCCCGCATGATCGGCATCGAGCCGAGCGCGCCGCCGAGAAGCGTCGAAGAAGCGCAAGCCTATCTGAAACACCATGCCGGCGCCGCGAAGAAACACGCGGACCAGGCCGACTACGCAGGAGCCCGCTGATGATCATCGATACGCATCTGCATCCCACCAATCTCGTCGACGAAGCGTGGCGCCATACCGGCGAGCCGTTCACCGGCGAACGCCTGCTGAAGATGATGGACGGTCCGTACATCATCAACGGCAAGCCGCGCCGTATCGACATGGGTTTCATTCAGCCGCCCCCGGGCAACACGGGCTATCGCGATGGCAACCGACGCGGCCGTGAAGGCATTCGCGATTACATGTCGTATATCGCCGAACTGACGCAGAAGTACCCGGATCGCTTTATCGGCAACTTCACGTACAACCCGCGTTGGGGCCCGGAGAACGGCGCGGCCGAGCTCGAATTCCACGTGAAGGAGTACGGCTTCAAGATGCTCAAGCTGCACGCGAATATGCACGGCTACCGTCCAGATCGCGCGCTCGACTGGTTGCGTCCCGCGATGAAGAAGTGCGCCGAGCTCGGCGTGGTCGTGCTGATTCACACCGGCGACGGACCGTACACGATTCCGACGCAGTTCTATCCGATCATCCGCGAATTCCCGATGGTGAATTTCATCATCGGTCACTTCGGGATTCAGACGGGCGGCAACTACTCGTTCGAAGCCTTCTGGATGGCGATGGATACGCCGAACGTGTACTGCGAATCGGGTTGGTGCTATCAGTCGCGCATCGTCGAATTCGCTCGCGAACTGCCGCGCAACAAGATAGTGTTCGGCACGGATTCGCCGCCGAACGAGCCGGGCATGTGGCTGCGCGAACTCGAAATGCTGTGTGGTCCCGCGCCGCAAGGCATGAATCTGGATGAGGATGGCCTCGAAGACTACATGGGCAACAACATCGCCCGTCTGGTCGGAATCGAGCCGACCAAGCCGCCGAAGGATCTCGCCGAAGCGGAGAAGCGTTTGAAGGCGACTTATGTGAATGACGTCACGCAGCCGGCCTAACGCTGACTGGCTGATGGTTTAAAGCAAGCGCGGTCAGTGCCGCGCTTGCCTTGGTTGTCTCACACGGAGTTCACTATGGCGGATAACCTTTTCCGCGCCACGCAAGATTTTCATCGCTTTGCGCATGCGTATCGCGAGCACTATCCCGATGATGTATTGACGCTCTCGCAGCCGCTGTCCGCCGATCAGGACGTCACGGCGGTCGTCGCCGAACTCGCCGCACGCGGGCAGCATCCCATGCTGATCTGCGAAAAGGTCGATGGGATCGCAACGCCTCTCGTCACCAATTTCTTTGCTTCACGTACACGCATTGGGCGCCTGTTCGATGTCGATGCGTCCGGCTTATTCGATGCCTATCAACAACGCGCCAACGCGCCTATCGCGCCGGTGTTCTTGGCAAACGGTCACGTGCTGGATCAGGTAATCGAAGGCGATGCCGTCGATCTCGCGCAACTGCCGATGATCCGCCACTTCGAAACCGACCGCGGCCCGTACATTACGAACGCGGTGATCGTCGCCGAAGATCCGGTCACGGGCGTGGCGAACCTCAGCTATCACCGCTCGATGCGACACGCGAAGGACGCTTTGGCCACCAGCCTGCATTCGCGCGGCCACCTCTGGCGCATGTTGCAAGCCGCCCAGGCACGCGGCGACACATTGAAAGTCGCGATGGTGATCGGCGCGCATCCGCTGTTCATGTTGGCCGCCGCCGCGCGCGTCCCGTTCGGCACCGACGAACGCGCGATTGCAGGCGGTCTGTTCGGCGCGCCGCTGGAGCTGGTGCGCACGCCGCGTTATGGCATCGGCGTGCCCGCTTCCGCCGAATTCGTGCTGGAAGGCACGATCGATCCTTCAGCTCACGCCGAAGAAGGCCCGTTCGGCGAATTCACCGGTTATTCATCGGACCGCTCGACCAACAACGTGTTGCGAGTCGACACGATGATGCGCCGTAACGATGCATGGCTCATCGATGTAGTCGGCGGTCCTTACGCAGAACATTTGACTTTAGCCCGCTTGCCGCGCGAAGCGGAGATGAGCGAGAAGCTGAAGGCGCGCTTCCCATCGGTCACCGCGTTGCACTACCCCAACTCCGGTACGCATTTTCACTGCTACGTCGCGTTGAATCAGACGCGCGACGGCGAAGCACGCCAGATCATGCTGGCGCTGCTCGGCTGGGATCCGTACCTCAAGAACGTCGTCGCTGTGGATAGCGACATCGACATCACCAACGACTCGCAGGTGCTGTGGGCCATCGCCACACATTTTCAGCCGCATCAGGACATGTTTATCGTCGATGGCTTGCCGGGCAGTCCGCTCGACCCTTCGTCGTCCGCGGCAGGCACCACGTCGCGTATGGGTATCGACGCGACACGTGGCTCGCATTTCGACGGCATCCGCGCTCGCATAAGCGAACGCGCTGCACAACAGGCCCTCGACATTCTGGCCCACGCCGCCGGAGTACAGCGATGAGCGCGCGGCGACTCGTAATCGGCATCAGCGGCGCATCCGGCTTTACGTATGGCGTGCGTCTGCTGCAATTGCTGCGTCAACTCGATATCGAAACGCATCTGACCGTTTCACGCAGCGCGCTGCTCACGATGACGCACGAGACCGACTACAAGTTCGCCGACGTCAGCGCGCTCGCCAGCGCCACCTATCGTTGCGACGACATGGCCGCAGCGATTTCCAGCGGCTCGTTCCGCTCGCTAGGCATGATCGTCGCGCCTTGCTCGATGAAGACGCTCGCCGAAATTGCCAGCGGCATGTCGTCGAGTCTGATTTCACGCGCCGCCGATGTCACGTTGAAAGAGCGCCGCCCGCTAGTGCTGCTGGCGCGCGAAACGCCGTACACGCTGGCGCATCTGCGCAACATGATTGCAGTAACCGAAATGGGCGCGATCGTCGCGCCACCCGTGCCGGCGTTTTACGCGCGCCCCGCTTCACTCGACCAGATGATCGATCACACGCTAGGCCGCGTGCTCGATCTGTTCGGTCTCGAAGCGGGCACCGTCAAACGCTGGCGAGAAGTCGAAACACAAGAACCGAATATCGCCTGATAGCCGAACCGTAGTACGAACGAAGAAACGGAGACGAGCCATGAATCACATTCACACCACCCACAACGAAGTCGAGAAAATCCCCGTCACGGTGCTGACCGGCTTTCTCGGCGCCGGCAAAACGACGCTGCTCAACTACATCCTGCGCGAGAAGCACGGGCGCAAGATCGCGGTGATCGAAAACGAGTTCGGTGAGATCGGCATCGACGGTGGCCTCGTGCTCGAATCGACCGAAGAGATCTACGAAATGACGAACGGTTGCGTGTGCTGTGTCGGCGCGGTGCGCGAAGATCTGGTGCGAATCGTGCGCATGCTGGTGGAGCGGCCGGACCGGCTCGATCACATCATCGTCGAAACGAGCGGGCTCGCCGATCCGTATCCGGTTGCGCAGACTTTCTTTCTCGATGATCCAATCGCCAAACAAGTGAGCCTCGACGCCGTCGTCACGATGGTGGATGCGAAGCATATCGCCGCGCATCTGGACGATCTGGTGCTCGACGGCAGTGACAACCAGGCCGTCGATCAGATCGTGTGCGCGGACCGTATCGTGATCAACAAGGTCGATCTGGTGGGACCGGACGATATTGCTTCGCTCACGCAACGCATTCGCGGACTCAACGCCACGGCGGAAATCGTCGAGTCGAGCTATGCGCAGATCGATCTCGGCAAGATTCTCGGCGTGGGCGCGAACGAGTTCTCGCAGATTCTCGTCGAGACCGATGGCTTACATGAAGAAGAACACGTGCATGGCCACGAAGAGCATGAACATGAGCACGAACATGCCCATCACGACGACGATCACGCCCACCACCAGCACGATGAAAGCGTGTCCTCTGTCGGTATCGAAGTCGATGCGGATATCGACCTCGACGCGCTGCAAGCGTGGCTCGCCGAGTTGCGCGACTCGGATACCGCGAACCTGTTCCGTATGAAAGGCATTCTCGCCGTGCAAGGCCAGTCCCATCGTTACGTGCTGCAAGGCGTGCACAACGTCATTGAACTGCGCGCGGCGCAAGCGTGGGGCAGTGAGCCGCGTTCGTGCCGAATCGTATTCATCGGACGCGATCTCGATCGCGCCGCGCTGACCGACCGCTTCCATGCCTGTCTTGCCGTGCCGGTTGCGGCCTGACGGGAGATCCGGTCGGCGCGCGAAGTGAGGCCGCACGGCGAAATTCGTGCGGCGCGCTCCGATCGAAAACAATAGTCTGGAGACATGTCATGAACACCGCCATACACCCCGTCGATCGGATTTTGCCGAAGCGCCAGATGATCACGCTCGGTTTGCAGCACATGCTAGTGGCTTACATCGGCGCCATTGCGGTGCCGCTGATCGTCGCGTCGGCACTGAAGATGTCGCCGGCCGACACCACCGTGCTCATCAGCACGGCGCTGTTTTGCTCGGGCATCTCGACGATTCTGCAAACCGTCGGCGTCTGGAAGTTCGGTGTGCGCCTGCCGATTCTGCAAGGCGTCGCATTCAGCAGCGTCGGGCCGGTGATCGCGATCGGCACGAGTCCGGGCGTCGGCTTTGCCGGCGTGTGCGGCGCGGTGATTGGCGCGGGTCTGTTCACCATGTTCGCCGCGCCGCTCGTCGGGCGCTTACGAAGGTTCTTTCCACCTGTGGTGACGGGCTGCATCGTGACCGTGATCGGCTTGCAGTTGTTTCCCGTCGCGTATCAATGGGCCGGTGGCGGCGAGGCCGCGCAACAGCAGTTCGGTGCACTGCCTTTCCTGAGCGTCACGCTGTTCGTCGCGTTGGTGATTCTCGCGATCAACCGATTCGCCAATGCGTTCCTGCGCAATCTGTCGGTGCTGATCGGTTTGATTGCGGGTGGCATTCTGGCGTGTTCGCTCGGCATGGGCAACTTCACGAGCGTGGCGCAAGCGCCGTGGTTCACCATGCCGCTGCCTTTCCACTTCGGTACGCCCGTGTTCTCGCTGGTGCCGGTGCTGACGATGATCGTCGTCATGGTGGTGCAGATGGTCGAATCGATGGGCCTGTTCGTCGCGATCGGCGACATCGTCGATAAAGAAGTGAGCGAGGAGGACGTGGTGCGCGGCATGCGTGCCAACGGTCTCGCGAGCGCGATTGCGGGCATGTTCGCGGCTTTTCCGTTCATCGCGTTCATGGAGAACGTCGGGCTCGTCATCCTGACTGGCGTGCGCAGTCGCTGGGTAGTGGCGATCAGCGGCGTGCTGATGTGCGTGGTGGCGCTGGTGCCGAAGATCGGCGCGGTGGTTGCCTCGACGCCTTCCGCGGCACTCGGCGGGGCAGGTATCGCCATGTTCGGTGTAGTGGTCGCGGCTGGTGTGCAGACGTTGGCGAAAGTGGACTTCGAGCGCAATCGTTACAACGTGCTGATCGTCGGCTTTACGATCGCCACCGCGCTGATTCCGGTCATGGCTCCGCAGGTCTTCAAGCACATGCCTGACTGGACGCAACCGTTCCTGCATAGCGGCGTAGTGCTGGCATGCCTCGTTTCCGTTGTGTTGAACGCGGTGCTCAACGGCGCGCATGAAGAGGACGTGGTGCCGGCGCACAACATGGTCCGCGAATAAGCGGATGTTGCATGACGGGCGCGGCCGTCTTTGCAGAGACGGCCGCTTCGCAGTAACTGAAAGGATAACGAATCGTGAGCATGCAAACTGAAGCGTTGCTGATCAAGAACCCTGTCGCGGTGATGAGCGGAATGAGCGGCGAGCGCGCAAGGCTCGGTCAGGTCGATCTGCGGATTCGCCAAGGACGTATCGCAACCATCGCGCCGAATCTCGAACCTCGGGCCGATGAACGCGTGATCGACGCGCGTTCCTGTGTGGTCTATCCGGGTTGGGTGAATACGCACCATCATCTGTTTCAGAACCTCTTGAAGGCCGTGCCGTCCGGTATCAATGCGGATTTGCAGGAATGGCTGGCCGCCGTGCCGTATCCGCGTCTCGCGCGCTTTACGCCGGATCTGGCGCGCGTTGCCGCTCGCCTGGGTCTTGCCGAGCTGCTCCTCTCCGGCGTGACGACCTGCGCCGATCATCACTATCTCTATCACGCGGACGGCAGCACCGAAACCGGCGATCTGCTATTCGACGAAGCGGCTTCGTTCGGCATGCGCTTCGTGTTGTGCCGTGGCGGCGCATTGCAGGCGGCGGGCGATCATCCGGGTTTTTCCAAAGTCGCGCTCAAGCCCGAGACGCTCGATCAGATGCTCGCCGACATCGAACGTTTGAAGTCGCGCTATCACGATGCCGGCGATGCTTCAATGCGTCGCGTTGTCGTCGCGCCGACCACACCGACGTTCTCCTTGCCGCCCGAGTTACTCCCTGAAGTCGCACGCGCGGCTCGACGGATGGGCTTGCGCTTGCATACGCATCTGTCCGAGACGACCCGTTATGTCGATTTTTGCAAGGAGCGCTTCAACAAACTGCCGGTCGAATTCGTCGCCGATCACGAATGGCTCGGACCGGATGTGTGGTTCGCGCACCTCGTGCATCTGCAAGCGAGCGAGATCGCGATGCTCGCGGAAACCGGCAGTGGTTGTTCGCATTGCCCTGTCAGTAACGCGCGGTTAGGCAGCGGCATCGCACCTGCGCCGCAGATGGCGGCCGCAGGCGTGCCGATGTCGCTGGCCGTGGATGGCGTGGCGTCGAACGAATCGGGCAGCATGACCAACGAAGCGCATTTCGCGTGGCTCGTGCATCGCGCGGCGCAGGGCGCGTCGGCGACCACGGTGGAGGAGACGATCCATTGGGGCAGTGCAGGCGGCGCGGGCGTGCTCGGTCTCGACGCGGTCGGCACACTCGAAGTCGGCATGGCGGCGGACTTCGTGCTCTACGACATCAGCGATCTGCGCTTCAACGGCTTTCACGATGTCGCGGTGGCACCGGTGACGGCGGGCGAGCCGGCGCGTGTTCGCTACAACGTGGTAAATGGCCGCGTGGTGGTGGATAACGGCGTGATTCCGGGTCTCGATCTCGACGCGCTTCGCTATGAAGCCGCCGAGGGCGTGAAGTTGCTGCTGGCCGACTAAGGTAAGAGTAAAGGACGCGCTGCGGTGCAAAGCAAACGAATCCGGCTCGGTATTCTGACGCCGTCGTCGAATACGGCGCTCGAGCCGATTACCGCGGCGATGCTGAGCGAACTGCCGCACGTCAGCGCGCACTTTGCTCGCTTCTCGGTGACGGAGATCGCGTTGTCCGAGCGGGCGCTCGGCCAGTTCGACGCGAGCCGGATTCTGACGGCCGCGCGTCAACTGGCCGATGCGCGGGTGGACGTGATCGGCTGGAGCGGCACGTCGGCGGGTTGGCTGGGGTTCGAGCGCGATCAGGCGTTGTGTCGGCAGATTGCGGAGGCGACAGGCACTCCTGCGACGACTTCTGTGCTGGCGCTCAACGAGATCTTCGAGAAGACCGGCGTGCGGCGATTCGGTCTCGTGTCGCCTTATACCGATGATGTTCAGCAGCGAATCGTCCGTAACTACGAGAAGCTTGGCATTGAATGCGTGGCGGAGCGGCATTTGAGGCTGCAGGATAATTTCAGCTTTGCTGAAGTGCCCGACACCCAGCTCGCGATCATGATGCGCGAGGCCGCGTTCGCGAGACCGGATGCGGTGACGACGTTCTGCACGAATCTGCATGCAGCGCATTTGGTGTGCGCGTTTGAGCTGGCTACGGATATTCCTGCGTATGACACGGTGTCGACGGTGGTTTGGAAGGCGTTGAGGATGGCGGGGGTGGACACGGAGCCGCTGGCGCGGTGGGGGCGGTTATTTGCGGAGGTGCGGTAATCACTATGTTCGAATGGTGACGTATCGTGCCCAAGCGCTCCGTTGCGTTAAAGCGCCCGGAAGCGCAGCTCGATGCACCGTCGGAAGCTATGCGAAAGGCCGACTCATCGGCCGTGAGGTTTGCGTCGGGCGACGTGCGCACATTCAGTACATAGCGGAAGATTCTCGACAGCTCTTCCTCGCCGCTGATGCTACTCAGAAGCAACAGGGGCTCGCCGTCCGGTTCCGCCGGCAGAGCTGGATACGCGAGCCGCACTCACCACATCAGAGCCTCGACACCATTGCAGGCGTCGGCGCCATCAACATCAACCGTTCCACACCTTCCACAAATGAAACCGTCGCGTGCCGCCCATCCCGCATGCGAATACTGATCGTCCGATCCCGCTCATCGCGCGAGCCCACCACGACTAGAAGCGGCACCTGCTTCTCGCGCGCATCGAAGATCTTCTTTTCCAGCCGCTCGGGCCGGCTATCGAGCACCGCCCTGACACCCGCGTCGTCAAGCGCCTGCATAACCTCCTGCGCGTAGCCGATATTTGCGTCGCTGACCGTCGCCACGACGACCTGTTCAGGAGCCAGCCACACCGGCAACCATCCCTCATGATGCTCAAGCAGCATCGCGATGAACCGCTCCATACTGCCAAGCACCGCGTGATGAATCATCACAGGCCGCTCACGCTCATTACGCTCGTTGACGAACTCCGCGTCGAGCCGCTCAGGTAGCACGAAGTCGAGCTGAATCGTGCCGCATTGCCAACTCCGCGCGCGGCTGTCCGTCAGATGAAACTCGAGTTTCGGCCCGTAAAAAGCGCCCTCTCCTTCGAGCACATCGAACTCAAGACCAGCGGCACGCGCAGCCTTCGCCAACGCATCTTCCGCGCGATCCCACGTTTGATCGCTGCCCGCGCGCATGGCCGGCCGCGTCGCTAGCGCGACCTTGAACCCGGAAAAACCAAGGTCCGCATAGACCGTACGCAACAGCGCACAGAAGCGGCCGACTTCCGCTTCGATATGCGCAGGCATACAGAACACATGCGCGTCGTCCTGCACGAAAGCACGCGTGCGCTTCAGTCCTTCGAGCGAACCCGACGGCTCGTCGCGATGACAAGCGCCGAACTCGCTATAACGGACCGGCAACTCTCGATACGACCGCACGCGCTGGTTGAACACCTGCACATGACATGGGCAACTCATCGGCTTCAGACAGAGCGCGCGGCCTTCTTCCGCATCGGTCAACGAGTACATGGCCGCGCCGAACTTCTCCCAATGCCCGCTCTTTTCCCACAGCGATCGCGCCAGCAATTGCGGCGTGCGAATCTCGCGAAATCCTGCGCGACGCATGCGCGCACGCACATAATCTTCGAGTACGCGATACAGTTCCCAGCCCCGCGGGTGCCAGAAAACCATGCCCGCGCCTTCTTCCTGTTGATGAAAGAGGTCGAGTTTATTGCCTAATACACGATGGTCGAGGTCGTTCACAGTCTTGCTCCATTTGATCGGTTGCCACGAATGGATGCCGCAAACGGAGGTCCAGAAACGCCAAAGGCCCCGTCCGTTTCCGGCGGGGCCTTTGGTGGTTTGCCACAGCTTCGTGCTTCTAGCGCGCGCAACCTCCAGACGACCCGCCTGTGAAGGTGGTCGTCGTGGTGGTGACGGCAGCGAAGGGAATCGAGTGGAAGTCCATAGGTCGACAGTAAACGATTTTGTGACGAGGCGTCAATCGCATTCTCGTCGCGCTCTGGTCAGAACAGCACGTTAAACGCTACGATGTATGTCTGATCCGAAGCTGACGCGTCCGCGCGAAACTTCGCTCTGCAACTCAACCGATCAATCGAGCATCGAACCTTGACTATCCATATCCGTCCCGCTCACGCCGCCGACTCGGCGCTGATTCTTCGCTTCATCACCGAACTCGCAGTGTACGAAAAGGCGGCGCACGAAGTCGTCGCGACAGTCGGCGACATCGAAGCAAGCCTGTTTTCCGCCGGCTCCAGCGCGAAGGCGCTGATCTGCGAGATGAACGGCGAGCCCATCGGCTTTTGCGTCTACTTTTTTTCGTATTCCACCTGGCTCGGCAAACAGGGGCTTTATCTGGAAGACCTGTACGTGTCGCCGTCATCGCGCGGCAGCGGCGCAGGCAAACAGATGCTACGCCACCTCGCGCGCATTGCCTGCGATACCGGTTGCGGCCGCTTCGAATGGAGTGTGCTCGACTGGAACGAGCCGGCCATCGGCTTCTATGAATCGATCGGCGCGAGCGCGCAAAGCGAATGGGTGCGGTATCGGTTGGCGGGAGATGCGCTGAAGAAGTTTGCCGAGGGTGACGTATGAGTGGTGCGACATTCCCGACGACTACGCATTCATGCAGCCGGAAATCGTCGCGCTATTGGAATTGAAGGCGGGCAAATTCCTTCGATGCAAATAGCCGCGCGCGCCGAGCATCACTCACTCGCCGCGCCATTCGCCACGGCGTCCACCTCGAACGCATCGCCCGTGGCAAAGAACGTCCCGCCAGCCACGTAGTGGCAGGTGCGCAGATCGGGATCGTCGCCGAAGTGCCAGCGGTTGTTCGAGTACACGCGGCTATCCGCATACGCCGCGACCACTTCCCCGATGATCAGATCGTGACGCTGGCTATCGTCTGGAATGACTTTGCACTCCATCCACGTGATGCAACCCGCGAGCATGGGCACGTCGATCTGTTGCGCGGAGAACGTCTCCAGGTCGAAGGCGGCAAACTTGTCGAGTTCGGTGCCCGCGTTCGAGCCCACCGCCAGCGTTTGCGCAGCGAATCCCCGGCTCGGCAGTTGCAGTCCGAACACGCCACTCGCCTCGATCAGTTGTCGCGTGAGCGTGCGGCTATCCACCACCACGACCACCTTCGGCGGATTGAAGTCGAGCGGCATCGCCCACGACGCCGCCATCACGTTCGAGCGGCCACCGTGCGCGCTGGTGATGATCGTGACCGGTCCATGATTCAGTAGCTGCGTGGCCCGCGGCAAGGCTACGGGTTCTCGGGTGACTTTCATACGTAGGTTCCGCGTCAGATGGATGAGAGTGATTGTAGCGGCGGGGCTCGATGCGCGCTGCGCGCGCCACTGCGTGTCGATTTAGGCGAGAATGAAAAACCGTCGAACTCATTGGAGAGACCGTGCGCATCGCCTGCCTGCATACCCCTGACAGCAACATCGCCCTGCTCGCGAACTGAAGCTCAAATGTTCACCGAGTACATCGTCAAATGGGATCTGCGGCAGGATGGCGAGCCGATTCGCACGCACAGCAGCCGGCTCCTGCCGGTGCGCCGACACGGCATTCCCGCGATGCTAAAAGTCACGCAGGAACTTGAAGAGATATTCGGCGCGCGGCTGATGGTGTGGTGGGACGGCGAAGGCGCGGCCCGCATACTCGCCCACGATGCCGACGCTCTCCTGCTGGAGCGTGCGCAAAGCAGCCACACGCTAGCGGACCTGGCGCGCACCGGCAACAGCGACGCCGACGACCGCGCCATCGACATTCTCTGCGCCACCGCCGCGCGCCTCCACGCGCCGCGAAACAAACCGCTTCCCGAATTGATCGATTTGCCACGCTGGTTCGCGAGCCTCTGGCCGGCCGCGCGAAAATACGGTGGCTGGTTGCAGAACAGCGCCACCGTCGCGCAAGCCTTGCTCGCCGCGCCGCAAGAACTGGTGGTATTGCACGGTGACATCCACCACGGCAACGTGCTGGATTTCGGCCCGCGCGGCTGGCTGGCCATCGACCCGAAAGGCCTCTTCGGCGAACGCGGATTCGACTACGCAAACATTTTCTGCAATCCGGACGCTGAGTCGGCGTTGCGACTGGGATGGTTCGAGCGTCGCGTCGAAAGAGTGGCGCAACATGCCGGGCTCGATCGGCGCCGTTTGCTGCAATGGATATTGGCGTGGTCCGGTTTGTCCGCGGCGTGGATTCTCGAGACGGGCGAGACGCCCGACATCGATACGGAGATCGGCAAGCTGGCTGCCGAAGCGCTCGAGCGCGGGTAAGGTCAGACAGATCGGGGCGGCAACTCGCGAGCCGCCGCCCGGGCGTACATCAGTGCGGCGCTTTGCCGTTGGGCACGGCGTCCAGTGGCTTGTGCTGTTCCTCGCCGAGTCCCGGGAAGAACGCGTTCCACGCGGCGCGCACGCCTTGGGCCGCGGTGGCCTCGGCGGCAATCGATTCGGTCTCGCCTTCGCCGGCTTTTGATGGATCGGAGGACAAGCCACGCCAGTGTGTAAATACCAGCAACGGTTTCTCGGTCCATACGCCGTCGCCAAACTTCGCAAAAGCCGTGTCCCCGCTCGTCAACTGCACCTCGTACCAGCCTTCACGGACGGGCGTGTGGGCCTCAAGCTCAAACCACGGGGTCGGTTCGATTTCCTTCATGTCGTCTCCGGTCGATAGATCGTCATAGATAACCACAACAAAGGCATTCTTCATGCCCGAGCCAACAGCGACCCGGCGAGCGCTTGCGGCACCGCATATCACGCGATGTTGCAGTGCGGCGCGTGCGGCATGAGCTGCGGGCGATCCGTCGATGACGCACACTCCGAAATCGCCGCGCATAAGCGACACGATAGCGCGACATGGGCCACGCGGACAAACGCAAAAAGTTACACGCGCATCTTCGTGGCCGATTGCCTGGCCGGCTGACGCTTCGGCTTGCCGTCCAACTCGGCCACCAGCCCGGCCAGCACACGGATTGCCGGCGCCAGCCGCTCAGCCGGCGTACTGCCGTAGCCGATCACGAGCCCATTCGTCTCCGCGCACGGCTGTAACGCGAAACCGGACAGCGCGCGCGGATTGAGCCCGTGAGCGAGCGCGCGTTCGGCGAGGGTCTGATCGTCGATGCGCGGCGGCAAGCGCAGCGTCAGATGCATGCCGCAATTGCCGCCGAGAATCTGCGACGGTGCGAAATGCGCACTCAGCGCATCGCGCAACGCTTGCTGGCGCTCGCGATACAGACGCCGCATACGCCCGAGATGGCGCCCGAACTCGCCGCTCTCGATGAACTGCGCCAGCGCCAGTTGCTCCAGCCGATGCCCGCCGCGCAGCATCTCCTGCACAGCGACAGCGGTGTGCGCGGCGATCGGACGCGGCAGCACCACGAAGCCGATGCGCAGCGCGGGAAACATCGTTTTGCTGAACGAGCCGACGTACAACACCGGCGCGTCCTCGACCAGCCCTTGCATGCTGGCGATCGGCTCGCCGGTGTGGCGGAACTCGCCGTCGTAATCGTCCTCGATCAGCCACGCGCCGCTGCGCCTCGCCTGCGCGATCAGCTCCAGACGGCGCGCCACCGACAGCACCGAGCCCGTCGGATACTGATGCGCGGGCGACGTGTAGATCAGCGTGGGTGGCTGCGTGCGCCACGCGTCGGATGGCACCGCCATGCCTTCGGTGTCGACGGGGATCGGCAGCGTGGTCAGGTCGCCCAGATTGAACGCGGCTTTCGCGCCGCGATAGCCGGGGTCCTCGACCCATGCGACGTCGCCGGGATTGGTGAAGAGGCGCACGCACAGGTTCAGCGCCTCCTGCGCGCCCTCGGTGATCACCACTTGCGAGCCTTCGCAGCGCACGCCGCGCGCCATTCGCAAGTGCGCGGCGATGGCGTCGCGCAACGCCGGCTCGCCGGCCGGCGTGCCGTAGCCGAGCGCGAGGGGCAGCGCGCGTTCCATCGAGCGTTCAAGTGCGCGCCGCCACGCGGTCACCGGGAAACGGTCCAAGGCGGGCGTGCCGGGCGTCAGAGGCAAAGTGTTGTCGGCGTGGGTGCGCGTGGCCGCGAACTGCCCGACGCGCGCCGCGTAGGCCACCTCCGGCGCGGCAGGGTGCGAGCGCGGCTCGCCGCGGGCGGACGGGCTGGAGAGTGGGCTCACGCGCGTGCCTTTCTTGTCGGCGACCACATAACCGACCGCGGCCAGATGCTCGTACGCGATCACCACCGTGTTGCGCGACACGCCCATTTCCGCAGCCAGCAGGCGCGACGACGGCAGCAGCGATCCCGCCGGCAAACGCCCAGCGAGAATCGCCTGCTGCAAGCGCTCGATTAGTTGTTTTTGCAGCGGCTCGGGCTTTGCGCCGCTGCCGGCGGCCGTCGATGCAGCCGGGCTGGCAAGCGGGCCAATGATCTCGATCATCGCGGCTGGACCTATCAAATGACGTCGGTGTGGATCTTTTGAAGATACCACGTTTGCCGTATCGTTCTCCATCATCGACGATCATTCGTAACCGCCAGGAGAACAGACATGGAACCCAGACGTAACGCGTTCGAGCAGCCGATCGGCGCCCCCGTGCCGGGCTGGAACGGCGCTCAGGCGCCGGACGGCGAGCCGCTGGTGGGCCGCTATTGCCGGATCGAACCCGTGCACGTGGAGCGTCATGCCGAGGATCTATACGACGCGTACAGCTCGGCCGCCGATGGCCGCGACTGGACCTACCTGGCAGTCGGTCCGTTCGAAAGTATCGCCGCCTATCGCGAGCATCTGACGCGCGCCGCCGCGTCCGCCGATCCGCTGCACTACGCGGTGATCGATCTGACGACCGGCAAGGCGGTCGGCACGCTGGCGCTGATGCGGATCGACCGCGCGAACGGTGTGATCGAGGTCGGCCACGTCACGTATTCGCCGCGTCTGAAGCGCACGCGCATCGCCACTGAAGCGATGTTTCTGCTGATGACGCAGGTGTTCGACAAGCTCGGCTATCGGCGCTTCGAATGGAAGTGCGATTCGTTGAACGGACCGTCGCGCACGGCGGCGCTGCGCTACGGCTTCACGTTCGAGGGGATCTTCCGTCAGGCGATCGTGTATCGCGAACGCAATCGCGACACCGCGTGGTTTTCGATCATCGATAGCGAATGGCCTGCGCTGCGTCCGAGCTATGCGCGTTGGCTCGATGCCGGCAACTTCGATGCGCAAGGGCAACAGGTCGAACGGCTGGTGGATCTGATCGCACAGCAGCGGGCAGTAGCGAGCGGCGACGCGCGGTGAGGTGATTGTCGAGCCGGACGGCGCGCACGGCTCGCTCGATGTAACGGGCACAGACGGCGCTCGCCGCGCGTTGGCTCAAACCGCGTGCGCCTGCCGACGCAGCACGATGGTCGGCTTGCCTTTATACGTGGTGCGAAGTTGCTCACGATAGCCGCACTTATGAGCGACGCGCAGCGACGGCAGATTCTCCGGCGCGACGATGCAGGCCGTTTCCCCATCCGGCCACTGCCGGTCGGCCCACTCCAGCGCGGCACGCACGGCCTCGGTTGCGTAGCCACGGCCATGCATGGCCGGATCCAGCGCCCAGCCGACTTCGGGCGCCAACAAGGACGGCTCGATCTCGCGATGGTAGTCGGCAAAGCCGACTTCACCGAGAAACCGGCCGCTCTCCTTTTCCCGCACGACCCAATAGCCATAGCCCAGCATCGCCCAATGACCGGCGTAACGCAGCAGACGCGCCCAGACTTCTTCGCGCGTGAAGGGCTTGCCGCCGATATAGCGGATCACCTCGGGATCGGACCACATCGCATAGCTCTCGAGGAAATCGTCGCGCGTGTGGGGACGCAGGGTGAGGCGGGAGGTGGTGAGGAGCGGGGGAGCAATCGACATCGCGTAAGAGCAGATAGTGGATGAAATGGCTCGGCAATCAGTGCGCTCGATCATCGCAGATTTTCTGCCCGCCATGTGCGTTGCCAAAATCCTGGCCGCCCGCGCCGCAAGCTATGGCATGCGAAGAGACTTCGCCCTACACTCGCCGGATACGTCCGCGCATCGTTGCCACGCTCACCACCGCTCCGTCGATGAAACTTCGCCTGCGCTACCTCACCGCGCTGATCGTGAACGTCGCCTTGCCCTGGCTCGCCTACCGGCTCGCGTTCCCGCACTGGGGCCAGCTCGGCGCGCTGGCCGCGTCGGCGCTGCCGCTGATTGCGTGGATGAGCTGGGACCTGCTGCGCTATCGCCATTTCGACGCGCTCAGCGCGCTCGTGCTGGTCGGCATCGTGCTCTCGCTGTTGGCACTCAGCGTCGGCTTCGGCGGCAACACGCGACTGCGCGAGATCGAAGACCCGATGGTCTCCGGCATGATCGGCGTATCGTTCCTGGTGTCGCTCGCGCTGCCAAAACCGCTAGTGTTTTATCTCGCGCGCTCGACCATGTCGCGCGAGGATCATCGCAGCGTCGAGAGCTTCGAAAAGCATTGGCGCGAGCGTCCCTCGCTCGTCGCGTATATCCGCCTGATGACGCTCGTGTGGGGCATCGGCATGACGGGCGAGAACATCTTGCGCAGTCTGATCGTCTGGCAATGGCCCGACGATCCGCGCTCGGCCATCGCGTCCACCGTGCTGAGGTACGGCGTCTATGCCGGCCTGACGGCCTGGACCTTCTGGTGCCGCCAACTCATCAAGCGAGATGCGCTGCGCTATCCGGACGACTCCGTGGAGCAGACAAACCACCTCGCCAGTTCATAGGCGCTGCCCTCACGCCAACTCGAGAAAGCGCGCCAGACACGGATTGCGATTCGCCGGCGACCATGCCAGCACCTGTTCGATCAGCGGTGCATCGACCAGCGGCCGGAACACCACGCCCGCGAGTTGCGCTTTGCGCATGGAAGCCGGCACCAGCGCCACGCCCACCCCTTCGTCGACGAGACTCAACACCGTCTGCTGCAACTGCACTTCGAACCGTATGTCGGGTTCGAAGCCACCGGAGCGGCAATGCTCGAGGATCGTCGCGCGCAAAGTGGGCGCCACGTCCTCGGATGCAAGCACGAACGGTTCGCCGGCCAGTTGCGCGATTTTCAGACGCCGCGCGCGGGCCCGCGGATGACTGCGCGACAGCGCAACGCACAAGGGCTCGCTGAGAATCGTGCGCGTGGCGAGCCCCTTGTCCGGCACGGTCGGGAACATGATGGCCGCGTCGATCTGGCCGACCAGCACCTGCGCGGCGAGATCGTTGGAGACGACTTCACGCAGGTTCAACGCGACTTCGGGATAGGCCGCGCCGAAAGCCCGCGCATAGCCGGGCACGACGTTGTACGCCGCGCACATCGTGAAGCCGATGGCGAGCTTGCCGGCGTCGCCATGCGCGGCGGCTTGCGCGTTGCTGACCGCTTGCTCCACGGAGGCGAGAATCGCTTTCGCATCGGCATAGAAGCGCTCGCCCGCGGCGGTCAAGGTCACGCTGCGCGGGCTACGCTCGACCAGCGTCACGCCTACGCTCGCCTCCAGCGCCGCCAATTGCCGGCTCAACGGCGGCTGCGACAAATTCAGACGCGCCGCCGCCCGGCCGAAATGGCGCGTCTCGGCAAGCGTCACGAAGTAGCGCAGCGGCTTGATATCGATCACGACGGCTTCATAGGAAATGACTCATGGGAAATGACAATGCAAAAAAGGTATTGTCGAGCACAAAAAACAGTATTGGATTGTATCGCCGCTAGCCACTACGCTGGCGGATCGCCATTTTCCCCACATTTTTGCGCCGATGTTAGCCACCCTCGAAATCCTGCTCCCCGTCTTCGGTCTGATTTTCGCGGGTTTCGCCTGCCGCCGGCGCAATGTACTCGGGCCGAACTCGGCATCGGAACTGAACCGTTTCGTGGTCTGGCTGGCGCTGCCGGCGTTGCTGTTCGACATCATGGCCCACGCCACCTGGCAGCAGCTCTATCAGCCGGCGTTCGTCGCCACATTTTCGATTGCGTGTGTCAGCGTGTTCGTCCTGATTCTGGCGATGCGCTTGATGAGCGGCCGGCATCTCGCCGATGCGAGCGTCGATGCGATTGCGGCCTCGTATCCGAACACCGGCTATATCGGTTTCCCGCTGGGCATGATCGCGTTCGGCTCGGCCAGTCTGACGCCGACCACGATCGCCACGATCCTCGTTGCCTGCGTGCTGTTCGCGGTTGCGATCGTACTGATCGAAGTGGGTCTGCAGACCGAGCGCACGCCGCATAAGCTGGGTTTGAAAGTGCTGCGCTCGCTGGCGCGCAATCCGCTGATCGTGTCGCCGATCGTGGGCGTGCTGTTCGCCAGCCTCCATGTCGCGTTGCCGCCCAGCGCGGAAACCTTTCTGAAACTGCTGGGCGGCGCGGCGAGTCCGTGCGCGCTGGTGAGCCTCGGCTTGTTCCTCGCGGAGAAGCGCCCATCCGAGGCCGGGGCGCGAGGCATTTCCTGGCTGCTGACCGGCGTCAAGCTGCTCGTACAGCCCGCGCTGACATGGTGGCTTGCGGCGCGCGTGTTCGGGCTCTCGTCCACGCTGGTCGAAATGGCGGTCATCCTCGCCGCGTTGCCCACCGGCACCGGCCCCTTCATGCTCGCCGAGTTCTACGAACGTGAAGCCCACATCACCTCGCGGACGATCCTGCTGTCGACCGTGGGCTCGATTGTGACCCTCTCGTTGCTGCTGCTGTTGATGGGCCATCGCACGTAAGCGCACCTAAGCGCCTCCAAGCGCATCTGAGCGCGCCGACCGGCGCGCAACATGCACGGGCCCGCGCCTCGCGCTATGCTTCGCAAACGGATCGACACGGTCCGCGATCTTCATCCGCCATGCGCGAAGCCTGAACCGAGCCGCCGTGCCCAAAGCCCGCCCCCCCGAACTCCACGACGACGCCGACGCCCGTTCGCTCGCCCGGCACTATCCGCGCGGGCTGCGTATCGATCCGCACTCGCACACGTGGGCGCAGGTGCTGTATGCGCTATCGGGCGTGATGTGGGTCGAGGTCGGCCGCGAAGCGCTGGTGGTGCCGCCGCAACGCGCGGTCTGGCTGCCGGCCGGCACGCTGCACTCCATCCACATGATGAGCGAGGTGGAGATGCGCAATCTCTATCTCCACGCGCGCAATGTCGGTCATCTGAGCCGGCGCAGCGACGTGTTCGAGGTGAACGGCCTGCTGCGCGAACTGATCACCTCGATCGCGGAGCATGAAAGCAGCGACTCGCGCGATCAGCCCTATCTCGACGCCGCGTACCGTCTCGCCATGCTGGAACTGGGACATGCGCCGCGCTCGTCGCTGCGCATCGCGCTGCCCGATGCCTCGGACCGGCGGCTCGAGGCGTTATGCCGCGCGGTGATCGACAATCCGTCGATCGCAATCAGCTTCGAGCAGCATGCGGCGTCGGTCGGGGCGAGCGTGCGGACGCTGGCGCGCCTCTTCACACGCGAACTGGGCGTCGGCTTTGCCGAATGGCGCCGCCAGGTGCAACTGGCGGTCGCCGTCTCCTGGCTCGCCGAAGGACGGCCGGTGAGCAGCGTCGCGCGCTCGCTCGGTTTTCAGCCGAGCAGCTTCAGCGACATGTTCCGGCGCGAACTGGGCGCGCCGCCGACCGGCTTCGATCCGAGCGGCACGTTGAGCGAGCCGGCGTCCACGGTCTCGCCCGAACCCGCAAAGAGCCAGCAAAGTTGATCCGCTTCGCAGCGCCACGGGCGTGGGTCGCCAACTGCTTGTCCGAATTTCGAAAGTCTTTGTCTCAACACCTGAGTGCCGGTCACCTAGACTAACGTTCAATCTACTGCGCAACGCAGCCCGGAATCCAATTGGAGCGACATACGATGAAAGCCATCCAGTTCAAATCCTTCGGCAGCCCCGAGGTGCTCGACCACATCGATCTGCCGATGCCGCAAGCGGACGCCGACAATGTCGTCGTGCAGGTCAAGGCGGCCTCGGTGAATCCGAGCGACGTCAAGAACGTCTCCGGGCATTTCGGACATACGGTGCTGCCGCGCACGCCGGGGCGTGACTTTAGCGGCGTGGTGGTGGACGGCCCGCAAGCCTGGCTCGGCGCCGAAGTGTGGGGAACCGGCGGCGACATCGGCTTCACGCGCGACGGCACGCATGCCGAGTTCATCAAGGTGCCGCTCGCGGCACTGTCGCGCAAACCCAAAACGCTGAGCCATGCCGAAGCCTCCGCGATCGGCGTGAACTTCGTGGTCGCCTGGCTCGGCACGGTCGAGTACGCGCAGTTGCAAGCGGGTGAGACCATCGCCGTGATCGGCGCCGGTGGCGGCGTGGGCGGTGCGGTGGTGCAGATCGCCAAGGCGCGCGGCGCCCGTGTGATCGCCGTGGACCGTCATCCGCTCGACGCGGATACGCCGGCGGGCCGCCTGATCGACGAGTACGTGCCGTTCGATGAAAACACCACGGACCGTTTGAGGGCGCTGACCGACGGCGCGGGTGCGGACGTGGTGTACGACACGGTCGGCGGCGTGGCGTTCGAGATGGCATTGAGCCTCGTCAAACGCCGTGGCCGCGTGCTCGAAATCAGCGGTACGGGCAAGCGCCGCGTCGAATTCGATCTGATCGACTTCTATCACAACGAGACGCAGTTGCTCGGTGTGGATAGCGCGAAGCTAGGCGTCGCGGAATCGGCGCCGTTGATGACGGCGCTAGTCGAGGGCTTCGAAACCGGCAAGCTGACCGGACCCGCCATCGCGCAGACATTCCCGCTCGAACGCGCTCGCGACGCCTACGAGGCCGTGGCCGCCGGCACACGCGGCCGGGTCGTCATCACGATGTAATCGCCATTGCGACCCGCGGGCGTGGCAGCCCGTCTCTCATCTGGATAGAACAGTCATGAAAGCGTATTTGATCTCGCTGGCCGCCGGTGTCGTGGTCGGCCTCCTCTACAGCGTGATGGAAGTGAAGTCGCCCGCGCCGCCGACCGTCGCGCTGGTCGGGCTGCTCGGCATGCTTGGCGGCGAACATATGATTCCGTTGGTGCGGACCTGGCTGGCGTCAGGCATTCATTGACTCGCATCTTGCCGCTGCACTTCGCTCGCGTTGAGTTCCGCGTAGCCGTCGAATAAACGCCGACGCGGCCGCATCTCCAAGAGGCACCTTTTCCGTCACCCTGCGTCACACGCTAAGATTGAGCCCGACGGGCTCGTGCGCCGCCCGCATACGACAAGAAAAGCTTTGCCTCGGAGAATCAGATGCCTGAAGAATATGAAGTGCATGGTCCGCACGACCATGCCGTGGAACACGCCGGTCATCACGACGCGGATCCGTTTGCGAGCCGCATGGCCGTGATCACGGCGATCCTCGCGACGATCGGCGCGCTGTGCGCGTACCAAAGCGGCAACAGCGAAAATCTCGCGCTGTACTACAAGAACGAAGCCGCCATCAAAAAGACCGAAGCGTCGAACCAGTGGAACTACTACCAGGCGAAGGGCGAGAAGCAAAATCTCGCCGAACTCGGCGCGGCGCTGTCCACCGGCAACACGGACGCGCATGCGAAATTCCTCGCCGACGTCGACAAATACAAGCAGCAGAAAGAGCCGATCCGCGCGAAGGCCGAAGCGATCGAAAAGGAAGTCGTCGATAACGACGCCCGCAGCGAAGCGTTGCTGCACGGCCATCATCGTTGGGCGCAGGCCACCACGCTGATTCAGGTGGCGATCGCCCTGTGCGCGATCACGTTGCTGACACGCAAGAAGTGGTTGCGCAATCTCTCGTTCGTGGTGGCGGGAGCGGGCGTGATCACCGGCGCGTTGGCGTTTTTCTCGGCTTGATGGGTGAAGCGCCGCGCGGCGCGAAAGAAGGAGTGCAGTGTGATTGACGGGTCCGCGGTTCTGGGCGTTTTCTCTGTGTATGTGGCCGGCGTGGTGATTCCCGGCCCGAACTTCGTCGCGGTCGCGCACAAGGCCGCGTCGGCGACGCGCGGCGACGCGCTCGCGATGGTCGGCGGCATCGTGCTGGTCAATCTGTTCTGGGCAAGCTGCGCGATTCTCGGCGTCGGCATCGTGTTCGCGGCCTTTCCGTGGCTCGCGTTGGCGGTGAAGCTGGCCGGCGCCGGCTATCTGATCTGGTTCGGCGGACGTCTGATCGTCAACGCGTCGGCGGGCAAACCCACCGCCGGTGTGAATGCCGCGGCAGGCGGTTTCCGGCAAGCGTTCGCGCAAGGCTTCGCGACCAACATCGCGAATCCGAAGTCGATGGCGTTCTTCGCCGCCGTGTTCTCTTCCGCCGCGCCCGCGCATGTCAGCGTGGGCACGTTCGCCGCGATGCTCGGCATGGTGTGCGTGGTCGCGAGCAGCTGGTACGGGTTCGTCGCGCTCACCTTGTCGCATGAGCGGATTGCGACCGCGTACCGGCGCTGCAAAGCATGGATCGACCGCGTATGCGGCGGGCTGATCGTCGCGTTGGGCGTGCGTCAGTTGATCCGGTAGCGGTTACAACGCTAAGACTCAAGGCTCAATGCGCGATGCCGTGCGCGCGTTCGAGCAACAACTCGCGCTCGCGTGCATTGCGCGTCATCCCCGCGGCACGTTCGAACTCGGCGCGCGCTTCTTCCACGCGCCCGAGTTTCGCCAGCAGATCGCCCCGCACGCTCGGCAGCCAGTGGTAGTTCGCCAGCGCGGCATCGCTTGCCAGCGCATCGACGATCTCCAGGCCGGCCGCCGGACCGAACGCCATGCCAACCGCCACCGCGCGATTCAACTCGACCACCGGCGACGGCGCCACTTGCGCCAGCGCGTCATACAACGCGACGATCTGGGTCCAGTCGGTATCGCTCGCGCGACGCGCACGAGCGTGACAGGCGGCGAGCGCTGCCTGCAACGCGTACGGGCCGCTGGCGCCGCCCAGCGCATGCGCGCTGTTGAGCGCGGTCAGCCCGCGACGGATCAGAAGCGGATCCCAGCGGCTTCGATCCTGATCGAGCAGCAGCACCGGACGGCCCTGCGCATCCGTGCGCGCATGCGTGCGCGAGGCCTGGATCTCCATCAGCGCGACGAGGCCGTGCACTTCGCTCTCGTCGGGTACGAGACCGCTCAGCACGCGGCCGAGCCGCAGCGCTTCCTCGCAGAGCGCGGGACGCATCCAGTCGTCGCCGGCCGTGGCCGAATAGCCTTCGTTGAAAATCAGATAGATGACCTGCAGCACCGAGGCAAGCCGCGGCGCGCGTGCGTCCGCCTGCGGCACCTCGAACGGTACCTTGGCCGCCGACAGCGTGCGCTTGGCCCGCACGATCCGCTGGGCGACAGTCGGCTCCGGCACGAGAAACGCGCGCGCGATTTCGTCCGTGGTGAGGCCGCCGAGCAGGCGCAGCGTGAGCGCGACGCGCGCATCGGTCGACAACACCGGGTGGCACGCGGTGAACACGAGCCGCAGCAGGTCGTCGCCGATATCGTCGGCGCGGGCGGCATCGAGGGAATCGACGAAATCGGGCACGAGGTGAGCCTCCATCGCGTCGAGATCGTGACCCAGCTCCTGGCGCTTGCGGGCGTGCAGTGCTTCCTGCCGCAAGCGGTCGAGGGCACGGTTCTTTGCGGTCGCCATCAGCCATGCTCCCGGGTTGTCGGGCACGCCGGCGTCGGGCCAATGTTCGAGCGCGGCCACCAGCGCGTCTTGCGCCAGTTCTTCGGCGAGCCCGACGTCGCGCACGATCCGCGCGACGTGGGCGATGACCTTGGCGGATTCGATCCGCCAGACTGCCTCGATGGCACGGTGGGTGGCTGCCGTGGTCACAGCCTCAGCCCGCCGTCTTGGCGTTCGGGTCCATGTGGATGAGCTCCCAGATGTGGCCGTCGATATCCTCGAAGCCGTGCCCATACATGAAACCATAATCCTGCGGCGCGCGCGGCACGGTGCCGCCGGCGGCGAGCGCTTTGGCGACCAGCGCATCGACCTCCGCCCGGCTTTCGCACGACAGCCCCACCAGCGCTTCCGTGCTCTCCTTCGGATCGCACAGCGACTTGCGAGTGAACGACTTGAACAGGTCCTTGACCAGCAGCATCGCGTAGATGTTCTCGCCGAGGATCAGACAGGCCGCCTGTCCGTTCGTGAATTGCGGTTCGAAGCTCAAACCGATCGCGCTGAAGAAGGCTTTCGATCGTTCGAGGTTGTCAACCGCGAGATTGACGTAGATCTGCTTATGCATGATGGAGTCCAGTGATCGGGTTGTGGTTCGGACGGCTTGGGCGCTTCGCGCTCAGTGCGAGCGTTGCGCCGCTCCGGCCGCCACGCACCGTGTTCAACTCGCTTCGGCGAGCGTTTTCAGATTGTTCAGGCCGTCTTCGAAATCCTTGCCGACCATTTTGTCCATGTTGAAGAACACCTGAACCAGCTTCGACATGAACGGCGTGGGTCCGTGCATGGCCCAGGTCACTTCCGTCGCGCCCGCTTCAGGCTTCAACGTGAATTCGGCCATGTTGTGCGCTTCGAACGGCTTCAGAAAATCGAGGTTGAACGTCACGCTCGAGGGCACCGCCGTATCGACGATCTCCATTTGCCCCACGCCGACCTTTTCGCTTTGCCACGCATAACGCGCGCCCTTGCCGTTCGGCGTGCCGCTATAGGTGCCTTGGGCCGCGGGGTCTTTGCGCAGAAACGGATTCCACAAGTTGAATTGGTGGAGATTGTCGATCAGCGCATAAATCCGCTCGGGCGGCGCCTGAATGCGCACGCTGCGTTCAATGCGAAAGGTGTCGGGCCGAGTCGCCGCGTAGACCAACAGCAGGCCCACGGCCGCAACCACGGCAATCAGTATGGTCTTGAGCATGATGAATCCTTCGATAAAGCCGGAGCGGGCTTCGCGTTCCCGCCTTAGCGCTTGCCCGCGTCCAGTTCACGGAACCGGTCCAGCTCGGGGCTCGGTTCGAAGTCGTCGAGTTCGAACAATTGACGCACTTCGATTTCGCCATCCGCTTGCTCGCCGAACGGCGCCGGAAAGCGCCGCGCCCATTCCATGGCTTCTTCACGCGAGCGCACCTGGATCAGCGTGTAGCCCGCAATCAATTCCTTGGTTTCCGGAAACGGACCGTCGACCACGGAGCGCTTGCCGCCGCTGTAGCGAACCCGCCAGCCTTTCGAACTCGGTTGCAGGCCGGTCGCGTCGAGCAGCACGCCGGCCTTGGCGAGCTCTTCGTGGTACGCGCCCATCGCGGCCATCAGGGACGCTTCCGGCATCTCGCCGGCTTCGCTGGCAGCGGTCGCTTTTACGAGGATCATGAATCGCATCGCCGTTACTCCTTTGTCGTTCTGAGAGGGAGCGCCGCGCCCGTGGGCCGGCTTCTTACTCACACGACGAGCAACGCACAGCCGGATCGACACACTCGCCGATCCGCCAGGGAAAACCCCGAGAACACATGCTGCCGATGCGCGAATCGGCTAGAGGAAACAAGGTCCGAGCTTGCGGACTTCGACCGTGCACCACGTTGCCGCCGGGCAGGTCTGCGCTATCGCCACGGCTTCTTCACGGGTTTCGCAATTGAGGAGAAAGAACCCGCCGACCATTTCCTTGGCTTCGGCGAACGGGCCATCGAGCAGTTTCGGCTGGCCGTCGCGCACCTGAACGCGCACGGCGTCGTTCAGCGAAGTGAGCGATTCGACCGCGACCAGTTTGCCGCGCTCTTTCAGGTCGGCGGCGAAACGGACCATCTGGTCATAGACTTCGCGGCCCGCAGCTTCACCGCGTTCAATGCGTTGATCCGGGGGTTCGACGATGAGCAGCATATAAGACATGGCGTCTCCGATTTGATCGCGCCGCAGACGTGAACGCCCTGGAGGCGTATGAAGGCAAAAACGCGCTTGCGGTGAGTTTGCGAGAGGCAGTCTAACAAGCATGAAAGCCTCCGGCAAACCTGACCCGGCGCTGGCGCGGTGGCCAATCGGACGTCTTACGGAGACTCGTAATATCCAAACGGCAGGGGGATTGTTTTTTTACCGTGCGACACGATATCGCCGCATTGAAATATTCCCGCAATGCGCTGAAGACCGCGGCGAAATTGCCGCTCGTTTTACCACGTTGACCCCCGCGAGTAATCGGCCTTCCATCTAACGACGATGCACGGTCCAGATTGTGCGTAATCGGCAGCAAAATCTGCCCGCAAAAAGATGACCGATTCACAAGCAATCGAATGATCAGAGCAGCGGGGAAAATCATGCATCGATCGTTAGTGCGCACCGGCATTGCCGCCATCGTGGCCTTGGCCATTTTCCAGTTCAGCGGGTGCGGCGGTGGTGGCTCCAGTTCCAGCTCGGGTCCCGGATCGGGCTCGTCGAGCACGCCGACGGCCCTGGCGACCGTCCTGACCGGCTTCGGGAGGTTCACGGCTGGTGCAATTGAACGGCGGGCAGGACGGGTTCGCCTTCTACGATTTGACGGCGTACAACGATTAGCACTGTTCCTTAGCACGCGCATGCGGCCGAATAAAAAAAACGCCCCACTGGGGCGTTTCATCTGCACGTATGAGAAAGAAGAAACCCGTGCGTGCGGTTCAGACCGCCGCTTCCGCAATCGCCTGGACCTGCGCGGACCGCATCAATCCTTCGATCATTCTCGCTTCCGCACTAGCAATCTCGCTCAACGATGCCACGGAGAGTTGGCCGTCGAGAATCGCTAACGCCGTGCACAGGCGGGCGTATTCGCCGTCTTGCAGGGCCCACGCGCCTTCGTCGTGTTCGCGCGCGTCGAGCTGAACCATCGCCGCATGCGCGCTTTCGATGTCGGACAACACGTCCTCGCCGAGTCCGAGGCGCGCAAGTTCTTGCGACACCAGCAAATGCCGGCTCAAGGTCATATGCAGATTCCGCGAGCCGTGGCCGTGCCGGAATGCATCGAGGGCGGCGTAGCACTGCAGAAGCATCGCCGACGTAACCGGCTCATGGGCAGTGCGGCTATAGGTCAACGCGCGCAACAACGGGGACATGGCCGACTGGTTGTGCTTGCGGACTCGCGATTTACTCGACATATCGGTTCAACCTCCTTCTCTAACTCTCGGCTTCGCCACCGAATTCTTCTGCTCTCCGGTGGCAAACGCCGCCGATACGCCGGCGGCTTGACAGGCCCTGATGTGAGTCTGTGCAGCCATCATCGCAAGCAACTATTAAGACAGACTTAAACGACTTCAAGTCCGGTTTGTATGAAGCATCTCATACTACGCGGCCGGCCGGCTGTTCGATGCCGCCCAAAAGCGCACCGCGTAGCGCAACGGTGGCATATCGGTTCGAACTTGCCAATTGCAAGTCGCGTCGCGTGTCACGACGAAAAAAAACCCTGTTCCCGCGAGGGAACAGGGTCTGACAGGATGGAACAGTCGTACTCGCGCGTGGATGCTTGCCGACCTATACCCACCGCAAACTAAAAAGCTGTTAGTACTTGAACTACATCTGCTAAAGCTGTGTTGCTCGAACTACCACCGCAAATAAAACCGTGCTGCCTATATTGCTGCTGCAAAAAACATTCGTTACGGAACTGCTCACTGCAATCACAGCCGGGTCCTTTGCCTTCAACATCGCCTGGCTGCAACCCCCTGCTGATTCACGCGCAAATTACATGGATCGCGCGCCGTTTGCATTGCTTCGACTACCTACTGCTTTACTGCCCTGCCGCGTTCGACAACCGCGGCAAACTGCCATCAACGGTACGGTTCAAAACAACGCGGGGGGAAGACCGCGTCGATGGGGCTCGGTGATTTGTCGCTCCATGGAAAACAGTGTATTCCGGCACCTGCGAATGCAATTGGGCGAAGCGAAGGGATTTGGCAGGCCAGTTTGGCGAATCGGCGTAACAGGCCGATTTCCTCAGAGGTGAGCGGCGCGCAGCCTGCGCCGCCACGGCGATACGCGCGGTTATTTACCGCGCCGATACGTAGTCGGCGTCCTCAGCTGGGCGGCCCAAAAGCGCCGATCGGATCGGCAACGACGCGAGCGACGGCACCGTCACCGTCGCTCGCTGAACTTTAAGCATGTGCGCTTGCAAGACGAGCAGCCTAAACTCATCAACCCCGGGCGGCGAAATCGCTGATCGTCAGCAGCACTTTTTCGCCGGGACGCGCCAGCATTTTTCTTTCCGCCACAGCGGTAATGCGTTTGCGCCCGTCCGCGAACGTCTTCAGTACGCGTTCCTCGCCGGCGTCGCGTTGCAACCAGAAATGCTGTTCCAAGGCCTCACGCGTGACGGCGCACTCGAGGTCCCGTCCTCGCGTCGAAAGCTGGAAAATCACCGCGCGTCCGTCTGCCGAGACGCTTGGTTCAAGCTCGATAATCTCCATGGCCCACCTCGCAAAGTTCGTTAAGCCGCTCGCCGTCTTGAACGAACGACACCGAAAAAAACTGAATACAAACGCGAAACCGCGCGTCGAGTTCTTTTGACTGACCAATGCACGCTATCGCGCCACAGCCATGCTCACTGTGCGCTAGACCACCGTCGAGTGGGCGGGAGCATGCGCGCTCAACCAGCGCGGACGTTTCGCGCAGAACTCATGCAGCAGTGCGTTTAATCCTTCCGTCATGGCTTGCGTGCCGCGCCGGGCGCCTCGCGACGCGGACGAAAGCGCGAACCAGGAATGCGGCGGCCGAAGCTCGTGGCATGTGCCGCGCGCATCGACGAAGCGCAGACAACCGGTATCGGGATAAAAGACGAGCGTCATCGCGTCGCCGTCGACCCCGTGCGTGACCGTATGTGGTTTCGTATTCAGCATTTTCGTTGTTATGCCAGGTTGGCGTCGTTCCTCGGCGGCTCGACGTTCGAACCCGCACGCGCCAGCAATTCGCGGATAAGGCAAAAGCAAAGCGCATGCCAATGAGCACCAAACACGTCGCGCGAAACGTCGCGAGCGCACCGCAAGCAGACGACACGACGCCTTCGGCACGCCGCAAACGCCGACCGCGTCTGAAGCGGCGCACGCGGCAGCGCGCGAATCCGTCATAGCGCGGACCATCGGCCGGCGGCATCGGCACGACCGGCGAACAGCAAAGTCGAGAGGCGCAAACATAACCGCGTGGTAAAAAAGCGCTGCTGGCGCGACAATTCACGGCCATTCTTACTAGCCGCCGGCACGCCGGAAACGTTACCAACATGTCCGTTCAAGAGCCTGTCTTCACCCTGCGTCCGGCGCTGGACACGGACGAGGCCTTTCTATTCGAGCTGCGCAAGGCGACCATGACGGAGCACCTGGCACGCGTCGGCGAACCGTCGGACGATACCGAGCATCGCGCGCGTCTGCTGCACCGTTATGACACGGCGCGCGTGATTTGCATCGACGGCGCGCCGGCCGGTTTGCTCAAAGCGCATCGCACCGGCGCCGAGTGGGTCGTCGTGCAATTGCAGATCACGCCGGCGCTTCAAGGGCGCGGCATCGGCGAACGCGCGCTGCATACGGTGCTGCGCGCCGCGCAGGCCGACGCATTGCCGGTCACCCTCAAGGTGCTGAAAGGCAATCCCGCGAGGCGCCTATACGAGCGCCTCGGCTTCGAGATCGTCGGCGAAGATGAGAGACAGTTTCACATGAGGCGCGCGCCGCGCGCGTCGGCGGAAATTGAAGCAGAATGAATGTCGGATAAAGACTGATACACAACGGACCTGTTATGACCTTTCGCGACACCACCGCCATCGCAAGCTGGCACGCCCACGTGTATTTCGATGCGAGCAGCCGCGACGCCGCGTGGACTTTCCGCGAGCAGATCGACGCGCACTGGGGCGACAAATTGCAACTGGGCCGCTTTCACGAGCGCCCGGTGGGACCGCATCCCATGTGGTCGTATCAACTCGCGTTCACGCAGGCGCAATTCGCCGAGCTGGTCGGCTGGCTCACGCTGAATCACGGCACACTGGATATCTTCGTGCACCCCAATACCGGCGACGCGCTACGCGATCACCGCGACGCGGCCGTATGGATCGGCCGATCGCATGAATTGGTGCTGAGCGCGTTGAACTAGGCGCCGCTCGAAGCTCGAGCGGCGACTCTCGCGGTTCACATATTCGAGTACGAACTGCACCAGCCAGGCGCCGCGACCTGCTTGTCGCCGAACAGCGTGCACCCGCCGTATGCGTCGTTGGCTTTGCCCTGGAACAGCGAGCAGTTGGCGCAGGTTTGTCCGGAGGCGTAGCCGGGGAATTTCGCTTTGTCGACCTTGGACGCGTCCTCCTTATAGCCGACGGCTTGCGCCTTTGGATCGGTTTCGCTGAGTTTGTTCGCCGTATCGGCGAAGGCCGCACGGGTGAGCATGAGCGCCGAGCCCGCGCTCACGCCCAGCAGCAGAAAATGGCGACGCGATGTTTTCATATGGGTCCGATGGAAGGTGGGGGAATTGCCTCGATCGCGATCAAGCGCCGTCAATCGAGAAATCGCGTGAACCGTTCGACTGGTTCGCGCTCAGTGCGTAACGTGTTGACCAATGCGTTTTCGTCGGCGAAACCGAGCGACATGCCGCACACCAGTTGCTCTTGCGACGGCAAGCCGAGATGCTCGGCAATTACCCGATGAAACGGCGTAAACGCGGCCTGCGGACACGTATCGAGACCCCGTCCGCGCGCGGCCGTCATGATCGCCTGCAGGAACATGCCGTAGTCGAGCCAGCTGCCGCGCTCCATCACCCGGTCGATGGTGAAGAACAAACCCACCGGTGCGCCGAAGAAGCGGTAGTTCTGCGCATGCTGCTCATGCATGCGCGCCTTGTCGCCCTTCTCGATGCCAAGCAGGCCATACAGATCCCAGCCGATTTTGCGGCGCCGATCGATATACGGCGACACCCATCGATGTGGATAGTACGGATACTCTTCCTGATAGAGCGCGTCGCGTTGCGGGTCGTCGTAAGCGGCAAGCAAGGCTTGCGAGAGACGCGCCAGCGACTCGCCCCTCACCACGTAGACTTTCCACGGCTGCGTATTGGTACCCGAAGGCGCGCGGCTGGCGGCTTCAAGAATGGCTTCGATGTCGGCGCGCGACACCGGCGTGGGCAGAAAGGCGCGAATCGAACGCCGCGTGACGAGCGCGGCGTCGACATCGTTGGCGGGTGTGGTCATCGGCGAATTCCGGCGGAGCCAGCAGTTGTGGCGGTCTGCGAGAATTCTAGCGCGAGCGCCCACTTTCCCGCTGGCGGGCCGGCAACGCCGGCCGTGCGCAGCGGTTTTAGCGCAGCGGCGTTTTCAGTGCATCGATGAGATCGAGCGGATCGTAGGGCTTGCGCAACAGGATCGCGTGCGGCAAGACCGCGCGCTGCTCCGGCGTCAGCACGAGGTCGTAGCCGGTCAGAAAGATCACGCGCAGATCGGGGCGCTCGCGGCACACATCGAGCGCCAGGTCGATGCCCGACTTGCCCGCCAGCCCCACGTCAGTCAACATCACGCTGATCGCGTGCTCGCTGAGAAGCTGCTTGGCGTCATGCTCGCCTTCGGCTTCCAGAATGTCGAAGTCGAACGTGCGCAACAATTCGGCGGTGCTCACGCGAATCAGCTCGTCGTCTTCAACCAGCAGAATCCGCAGCCGCGTCTGAGCGACGAAACTATCGGCGCTGTCCGGCATTACGGGCGGATCGATCTCGAGAAGATGCTGCTCGGCCTCGGCAATTTCCGCGGCCTGCGGATTCTGCGCTTGCAGCACATAGCGGACTTTGCGCGCCAACGCTTCGTGCGTGTAGGGCTTGCTGAGCAATTCGATGCCTTCATCGAGCCGCCCCGAATGCACGATCGCGTTGTCCGTATAGCCTGACGTGAACAGCACCGCGATTGCCGGCAACCGTTCGCGCGCCTTGCGGGCGAGTTCGGTGCTGCGCAGCGGACCGGGCATCACCACATCGGTAAACAGCATGTCGATCGGCACGCCGCTTTCGATGATTGCCAGCGCGCTTTGCGCGTCTTTCGCCTTCAGTACGCGGTAGCCGAGATCGGAGAGCATTTCGACCACGGTCGTGCGTACTTCTTCGTCGTCCTCGACCGCCAGAATGGTTTCCGTGCCGCCCTTGGCAGGACCGGCGTCGATGTTCGTTTCGAGGTCTTCTTCCTGGCGCACTCGCGGCAGATAAATGCGGATCGTCGTGCCGTGGCCTTCCTCGCTATAGATCTTCACATGGCCGCCGGATTGCTTGACGAAGCCATACACCATGCTCAGGCCGAGGCCCGTGCCCTGACCTTCGGGCTTGGTCGTGAAGAACGGCTCGAACACGCGCTCGCGCACTTCCGGCGGCATGCCGGAGCCCGTGTCGGTGACCGCCAGCATCACGTACTGGCCCGGCGTAACGTCTGCGTTGCGCTTGGCGTAGGCGTCATCGAGCGCGGCGTTGCCGGCTTCGATCGTGAGCTTGCCGTGGCCGTTCATGGCGTCGCGCGCGTTGATCGCCAGATTCAGCAGCGCGTTCTCGACCTGGAACGGATCGACCAGCGTATTCCACAAGCCGCCCGACACGATCGTTTCGATTTCGACGCCGTCACCGAGCGCGCGCCTGAGCATGTCGTCGAGGCCGCGCACGAAGCGGCCGAGATTGACGACCTTCGGCGCGAGCGGCTGACGCCGCCCGAACGCGAGTAGTTGCGAGGCGAGGTTCGCGCCGCGCGCCACGCCCGCCAGCGCATTGCGCACGCGCTGCTCGGGTTTCTCCGAACCGGCCACGTCTTTCGCCAGCAATTGCAGATTGCCGCCGATCACTTGCAGCAGGTTGTTGAAGTCGTGTGCGACGCCGCCCGTGAGCTTGCCGATCGCTTCCATTTTCTGCGCCATCCGGAGCGCTTCTTCGGCGTGCCGCAGCGCCTCGGTGGTTTCCTTGTCGGCGGTGACGTCGCGGCCTACGCCGTGAATGCGCGCCGAGTCGGGATCGAGCGCGAGCGTCCACGCGACCCAGCGCCATGTGCCGTCGATCCGCTTGAAACGGTTTTCATAACGCACCGGCACGCCCGTTCTGCGCAATTCGGCCAGATGCGTGCGGACAGTCTCTACGTCATCCGGATGAACCAGATCGACATACGAACGCGACATCAGCCAATGCACGTTATGACCGAGCGCCGTGCTCCACGAAGGACTCACACGCTGCAAGCGGCCTTCGATATCGGCCACCACCAGCAGATCCTCGCTCAACTCCCACAGACGGTCGCGGTCCGCCACCGTCTCGATCACGCGGCGCTCCAACGTTTCGTTCAGATCGCGCAACGCGCTTTGCGCCTTGGTGCGCTCGGCGATTTCGGTTTGCGCCGCCTGATACAAGCGCGCGTTGTCGATGGCAATCGCCGCCTGCGCGGCGATGCCGGCCACGATCCGCTCGGCACGCTCGGTGAACACGCCGGGCTCCGGGTGGCCGAAGAACAAGCCGCCGACCACTTCGCCGCTGCGCGACTGCACCGGCGCGGCCAGATAGCTGCGCACCTTCAGATGGCCCTCCGGCATGCCGCGATGCGGCGCGTTGTGGCCATAGCGCGGATCCTGCGTGATGTCGTCGACGCGGACGATGCCTTCGCCCTGGAACGTGGGCGCGAACACCGCCGTGTTGCGCGGCATAGGAAATCGTTCGAACGCTTCCTTCGGCACGCCGGACAGCGTGTACAGCATGTAGCTGCCGCCCTTCTGGTCGAGCACGTTGTAGAAGAACGAGCCGAATGCCGCGCCGGTCAGTTCGGTGGCCGCGTCGGTCACGATCTGCACCGCGCGGTTCAGATCGAGTTCAGCCGCCACGGTCGAGCCGACGCGATTGAGAATCTCCAGCGTGCGCGATTCCTCGCGCAGCTTCATCTCCGTCTCGCGGCGCAAGCGCGCGAGTTGCAGGTTGCCCGATACGCGAGCCAGCAGTTCGCGCGCAGAGAACGGCTTGGTCAGATAGTCGTCCGCGCCATGCTCGATGCCGTCGACGCGCGCTTCCTCTCCCGCACGCGCGGACAGGATCAGCACCGGCGTGTCGCGCAAGTCCGGATCGGCGCGCAGTGCGCGTAGCAGGCCAAAGCCGTCGAGGCGCGGCATCATCACGTCGGAGAGCACCAGATCGGGCGGTTCCGCGCGCGCGGCTTCCAGCGCGGCCTGGCCGTCGGTGGCGAGCCGCACGTCGTGGCCCGCCGCTCGCAAGATGCGGCTCATGTACTCGCGCAAGTCCGCATTGTCGTCGACGACCAGCAGCCGCGCGGCGGCGACCGGCGCAGCCTCGGGCGATACCTCGCCGGCCGGCGTTGCGCCGATCGACGCGTCGGCGAGAATTTCGTTCTCCGGACTCCAGCGCAACGCGGCATCGACATAGGTGCGCGCGTGCTTGCTCATGGCGGCATGCACGATCGCATCCTCGGGCTGGGACAGCACGGTGCCGCGCGGCAGCGATACGGTAAAGCACGCGCCTTCGCCGAGCACACTGTCGACCCGCACCGTGCCGCCGTGCAGCTTCACCAGTTCCTGCACCATGGCGAGCCCGATGCCGCTGCCTTCGACGGAGCGACCGGGTGCGCCCGCCACGCGATGAAAGCGCTCGAAGAGGCGCGGCACTTCTTCTTCCGCAATGCCGATACCGCTATCGGTCACACTGACCTCGACGCCACCGCCTTCGTCAGCGCGAACCACGACGCGGATCGTGCCGAGGAACGTGAACTTGTATGCGTTCGACAGCAGGTTCATCACGACCTTTTCCCACATCTCGCGGTCGAGTTGCACGACCACGGGCGTGGCCGGAATCTCCACTTCGAGACGCAGGCCGGCCGCCTCGATCGCGGACTGGAACAGCGATGCGAGCTCGGCCGTGAAGGAGGCGATGTCGGTGGGTTCCGTGTGAATCTCGATGCGGCCCGCCTCGATCCGCGAGAAATCCAGCAGTGCGTTGACGAGCTTCAACAGACGCAAGCCGTTGCGATGCGTGATCTCGATCAGCGCGCGGTCGTCGATATCACTGCCCGTCTGTGCGCTGTCACCGCTCGCGGCCTGCTGCGGCTTGGCGAGCAGTTCTTCGAGCGGGCCGAGCATCAGCGTCAACGGCGTGCGGAATTCGTGGCTGATGTTGGAGAAGAACGTGGTTTTCGCGCGGTCGATTTCGGCCAGCGCTTCCGCGCGCCGCCGCTCTTCCTGATACGCCTGCGCGTAGCCGATCGCCGCGCCGATCTGGCCGGCGGCCAGGTTCAGGAAGCTGCGATAGGCGTCGTCAAAAATGCGGCAAGGGTTCAGGCCGGCGATTAGAACCACCGTCTGCGTCGACTCGCTGCCGGGCGACACCGGCAGGATGACCGCCTGCTCCGGCGCGAGATGCCACGGGCCGCTCGGCAACGCGGTGCCGAAGCGCTGCGTCAAGTCACGCACCAGTTGCGGCGCCTGGATCTTGAGCGCGTCGGCGACCGGCCAGAGCGAATCGCCAACACGCATTGTCTGCGGTGCGGCCGGATGGCCCGGCTCGATGCCGCACGCCCCGACCAGCGTGACCGTGTCGCTGCCGGATTCGGCTGCGTATAGCAAAGCGAAGGGCAGGTCTTGCGGATTCGACTGCAACGCGCGCGCGCTGAGTTCGCACGCCTCGCGCCAGTCGCGGCCGTCCGGACTGACCGCCGCCAGTTCCTTCAGCAGCGCCAGTTGCCGTTCGCCGACCACCTGCATGGTGTCGTCGCTGTTGGCGCAGATGATGCCGCCGGGTTCGCCGTTCTCGCCGGGAATGGGGCTGTACGAGAAGGTGTAATACGTCTCCTCGGGAAAGCCGTTGCGCTCCATGATCAACAGCTTCTGTTCGACGAAGATGCCCTCGGCGCCCGCCAGCGCGGTAGCCAGAAGCGGCTCGATGTCGGTCCAGATTTCTCGCCACACCACGTGAGTCGGTTGACCGAGCGCGACCGGATGCTTGCCGCCGATGATCGATTTGTACGGGTCGTTGTAGAAATAGAGCAACTCGTCGCCCCAGCCGATCCAGATCGGTTGACGCGACGTGAGCATGATGCGGATCGCGATCTTCAGACCTTGCGGCCAGGTATCGGGCGCGCCGAGCGCCGTTTGCGTCCAGTCGTAGGCGCGGATCAGCGCGCCCAGCTCGCCGCCGCCGGCAAGAAAGGACGGGGCGGCCAGGCCGGCGGGCGGTGCATCCGACATGAAGCGGTCCGGCTGTTTCAACGCGATCTCCTCGACGCGGCGGGTCATATTCGTGCGGACCGCTATTGCAAAAGCGGTGCCTGATACGACGGATGGCTAACGATCACCACGCAATTGATGTAGCGCGATTCTCGCACGTAGCGGTATGCCGGAGGAAGATGAGACGAGGCGCAAAAGCCCGGCACAGCGGGCTTTTCGCGGCGTGGGACTGCACGTTAAGCAGAGGATTGGGCGGGGTCGACGGGACACCGCGAAATGAAACGGAAATGCAGGTAAAACGTACCTTGATGCAGCGCCTTGGGACAGGCAAATTTCCCGATCGCAATGCCTTCCGCATGCGACCGGTTTTTCTCGCTCACGCAATGCCCGCAGCGTCTTTACAACAAGCCCACACACACCGCGGCGACGATCGATCCCAGCACCAACACCGCGCCGATGGTCTTGCGTTTGTTCAACTCCGTCCAGAGCAGAACGCCGGTGAGCGACAGCAAAATGATGCTGCCTGCGAGCGTATCGATCAGCAGCACCCAGCCGACGCTCAGACCGACGCCCTTGTGCAGGTTCGTCATCATCGCGAGAAACGTGTTCTCGCTGCGCTTGACCGTCACATAGCCGTTGCCCACCCAGTACTCGGCGGACGTGTTCTCATGCGGCGAAGCGAAGTTGAGCTGCCAGTGCTCCGGCTGAACGACGCTGCGCTCGCCCCAGGCCACCGGATGTGCCGGCTCTTTCTGAACGCGTCCTGGCATGCCCGTCAGTTTCAGTTCGTGCTTGAGCCATTTGCCCAACTCGCGCGGCGACTCCGGCGCGGGTTGCGGCAACGGCACCTGCAACACCGCCACTTGCGGCTCGCCGGTCGATACTTTGAGCGGGCCGCCGCGATGGTTTAGCAGGAACCCCGTGGTGCCGAACAACAGACCCAGCGCCGCACCCCACAAGCCAACCCAGCCATGCACCTTGCGCAGCCATTTGACGAAGGTGGCGCGGCGCGAGCGCTGCTGCCGCGCTTTCAATTCGTCGTCATCCAGCCGCCGCGGCTCACGCGTGGCATGGTCGATGCCCACGGGCGATTGAATGTCGATTGCCTCGGGTACGCTCACGTCTCGCTCCAGGTCCGCAACAGATTGTGATAGATGCCGACGAGGCTGCGGCGCGCGGTATCGTCGGCGTTGGTGGCGTTCAGCCGTTGAATCGCCGTGTCCATGTCGAACAGCATCGCGCGCTGCGTATCGCTGCGCACGAGACTTTGCACCCAGAAGAAACTCGCGATCCGCGCGCCGCGCGTGACCGGCGTGACCTGGTGCAAACTCGTCGCCGGATAGACGATCATGTCGCCGGCCGGCAGTTTGACCTGCTGCACGCCGTACGTGTCTTCGATTACGAGCTCGCCGCCGTCGTAGTCGGCGGGGTCGGAAATGAACAGCGTCACCGAGACGTCGGTGCGCAGCTTCACGCCGTTGGGCAGCACGCGCACGGCACCGTCGACGTGACTCCCGAACTGCATGCCGCCTTCGTAACGATTGAACAGCGGCGGATACACCTGGTTCGGCAACACCGCGCTGATGAACAGCGGGTTGCGCTCGATCGACGCGAGAATCACGTCGCCGAGTTCGCGCGCAATCGGCGTGTGCTCGGCGATCTGCTGATTACGCTTGACCGGCGCGCCCTGATAGCCGGCGGTCGCGCGGCCGTCGACCCAGGCGTCGCCCGCCTGATCGAGCCGTTCGCGCACGAGCCGCAACTGCTCGGCACTCAGTACATTCGGAATGTGCAGCAACATGGTGTTTCCTTTGCGTCGGCTTACCGTGTTCGAAAACGGCAAGCCTAACGCATCCGTTCAACGCATATCAAAAGCGGTAGTCGAACGTCGCCAGCAAGGTACGTCCGATACCCGGCACGGAACGGCCGCCGTCCGACGGAATCAGCGCGTCGTAGTAGTACTTGTTGGTCAAGTTCAGCAGGTTCAGGCGGATGTCGTATTTCTTCGCGTGGTACGCAGCGGTCGCATCCCAGCGCGTGTAGCCCGGCACTTGCACGTAGTTCGTATTCGATGCGTAGCGCGGCGACATATAGGTCGGACCGCCGCCGATTTCCCAGTGCGGCGTGAGCGCGTAGGTGGTCCAGAACATCAGCGTGTTGCGCGGCGTGTTGGCCGGCACGTGCCCTTGCGTACCGTCGCGCGCCTTCAGGATGATGGCGTCCATGTAGGTGTAGCCGCCGAACACTTGCCACTTGTCGGTAATGTGGCCCGTCACGCCCGCCTGGAAACCGTCGACGCGGATGTCGCCGTCGAGTTCGTATTCGGTCGGCGAGACCTGCGTGCGCGCGTTGGTCTTTTCTTCGCGGAAGAATGACGACGTCACCGAGAGATTGCCGCCGAGCAGATCCCATTTGCCGCCGACTTCGTACGACTTGGTCGACTCGGGCGCAAGGTTCTGCGTGAGGTTGGTCACCGTCAGCGCTTCGAGCGAGGGATTGAACGACGTGCCGTACGACACGTAGTACGACTGCCAGTCGGTCGGCTGATAGATCACACCGGCGCGCACGCTGGTGAAGAAGTTGGTCTGCGTCGCATAGCTCGGCAGGCTGATCGAGTTGTGGATCTGCGCCTGGAAGCGATCCCAGCGCAAACCGCCGACCACCTTCCACTGCTGGCCGATCGACACGGTGTCGTTCACGTACGCGCCAATTTCGTTCGCGCCGGAATCGGCGTAGTTGCCGACCGTGGTGGTCACACCGGCCGGGTTGGACAGATACGCCGGGTTCACCATCGTCACGACCGGCAAGTTGTTACGGGTGTACGCCTGGTTCGAATAGCTGTCGTGACCGAGATCGACACCGGCGATCAGGTCGTGCTTGATCGGGCCAGTGACGAACTTGTATTGGAGCATCGTGTCGTTGTACAGCGAGTGGTTCTGGATCACACGGTCGTGGCTTTGCAACTTGATGAACAGTTGCGACGGCGAGAGCGTCGTGAAATTGCCGTTGCTCAACGCGGGGCTGGTAGCGAGCGGGCCCGTCAATACCGCTTGCGGCGCGGTTTCGCGCGCGTCGGTCATCGAGTGCGAGAACTGCGTCTGGTTCGTCAGGATCAGGTTGTCCGAGAACTTGTGCTTGATCGCGGCAGTGACGGTCTGCACGTCCTGGATCGTGCGGTCGGTCGTCAGGCCGTAGAACGTGTTCTTAGGCACCGGCGACGGGCGGCCGTTCAACGCCTGCACGCCGTAGTCCGGCATGTCGTAGTTGTGCTGGATCAGCGCGGAGATCGTCACTTCGGTCGGCGTGCCGATCCCGAAGCGCACTTCCGGCGCGATGCCGTAGTCCTTGTTCTTCATCTCGTCGCGCGTCGAACCGAGGCTTTGGCCGAACGCGTTCAGGCGAATCGCCGAGGTATCCGTCAGCTTATGGTTCACGTCGACAGTGCTGCGATATTTGTCGTCGGTGCCGATCATGCCCGTGACTTCGGCCGAGTCATGCAGGTTCGCCTTCTTGCTGACCTGGTTGATCACGCCGCCCGTCGAGCCGCGGCCGAACAGCATCGACGACGGACCGTACAGCACTTCGATTTCGTCGAGGTCGAACGTGTCGCGATAGTACTGGTTACGATCGCGGAAGCCGTCCAGATAGATGTCGTTCTGCGCGGTGAAGCCGCGCAGGTTGATGTTGTTGCCGATCTGGCCGCCTTCAGCCGCGCCGATCGTCACGCCCGGCGCATTGCGCAGCGCGTCCTGGAACGAAGTGGCGCCTTGCGATTGCAGCACGGCCTTGTTGATGACGGTGACGGTCTGCGGAATATCGCGCAGCGCCGTGGGCGTCTTTGCACCCACCGTCGAACGCTCCGCCTGGAAGTCCTGTTGTTCAGCCTGCGCCGCCACGCCGATGGTCGGCAAGGTGCCGCTGTCGGTCGCGGTGGTCGTCGTCGTCGCATTTGCATTCGCGGCCGGTGGCTGCGAAGTGGTTTGCGGAGCAGTCTGCGCGACCGCCGGAGTCGCAAAGGGAACGGCAAAAGCTAACGCTAACGCGGTCGCAAGCGGCGTGTGGTTGAACATGGGAATTCCCGTCGGAGATGCGCTTGCCGGATTCGCATACCTGAGATGGAATCGATGACAAAGTCGCAATTGGCTGGCTGCCGGTCTCGTGCGCAAGGCACAAACGACGGGATGGCTGGCTATTGGTTAAATGAGAATCGCTATCATTCCACACGCATAAAACCGCATCAATCGCGACACGCCTTACCCCTAGCAACAGAATTGTTTCTATTTTTTACGGATGTATGGCATTTGTAATTTTTCGGGCCTTTGCCAGGCCTATATATTACATTTCTGTAATGTCTTATATGTTGAAACGAAAGGCTTTTGAGCTCGAAAGTAAAAAAGACGCTGCCGGAAAGCTTTCAATTTAATAACGTCTGCCAGTGCCCGCTGCCGGCACTAAATCCCGACTCCGTTTATCCTTTTTGCAACACTGCCTATCGAACTGTTCCGTTCATTCCCGGAGTTGACCATGCAATACCGCAAATTCGGCCGCACCGGCCTGACCGTGTCACGCCTGTGTCTCGGCACGATGACCTTTGGCTTGCAGACCGAAGAAGATGTTTCCCATCGCATTCTCGATACGGCGGCGGATGCCGGCGTGAACTTCATCGACACGGCGAATGTGTATCCGCTCGGTGGCGGCGAGAACATTGCCGGCCGCACGGAGGAGATCGTCGGGCGCTGGCTGAAGGGCAAGCGCGAGCACTTCATTCTGGCGACGAAAGCGGTGGGCAAGATGGGACCATCGGCGTGGGACCAAGGCGCGTCGCGCAAACATCTGCTGAATGCAATCGACGCCTCGTTGCAACGTCTCGGCACGGATTACGTGGACCTCTACCAGCTCCACTCCGACGACGCGAATACGCCGCTCGACGAAACGCTCGAGGCGCTGGACGTGATCGTGCGATCAGGCAAGGCGCGCTATATCGGCGTGTCGAACTTTCTCGCTTACCGGCTGGCGCGCGCCTTGGGCCGCGCCGATGTGTTGCGCGCGGCGCGCTTCGTCTCCGTGCAACCTCGTTATAACTTGTTGTTCCGCCAGATCGAGCGCGAACTGTTGCCGCTCGCGGCCGAGGAGCAATTGGCCGTGATGCCGTACAACCCGCTCGCGGGCGGCCTGCTCACAGGCAAGCACCAACTGGATGCCGCGCCGACGTCCGGCCGTTTCACCGAGACCGTCGGCAAGGCCGGCGCGATGTATCAGCAACGGTATTGGCACAAGCGCGAGTTCGAGACGATCGAGCAATTGAAAGCGATCGTGGCGCCGACCGGCGAATCGCTGACGCGCGTTTCGCTCGCCTGGGTGCTGGCGAATCCGCTCGTCACGTCGGCGATTATCGGCGCGAGCCGCGCCGAGCAATTGAGCGACACGCTCGCTGCGTCCGAGCTCGTGCTCGATGAGCAGATCAAGACGCAGCTCGATGAAGCCAGCATTGAATACCGTTGGGGTGACGCGGCGCGATAAGCGTAGTCGTCTGTCGCAACGGCCGCCGCGTTCATCGCCCGTAACGCAGCACCGTGCTCGTCGCCGCAATCACGTGGTCCTTGATTGCGGCGAACAACGCGTCCCGCGTCAAACCGGGCGGCAGCGCATCCGGCGGCAGATCGAGCGCATAGACTTGCGCGACGTAGTGATGCGGGTTGTCCCCCACCGGCGGGCATGGTCCGTAATATCCCGTGCCGCCCGTCCGATTCGTGCCGGCGACGCTGCCGGGCGGCTGGCTGCCGCCCGCGCCGAGCGAGGTCGTCGAGGGCGCGACGCCATATAGCACCCAGTGCACGATTCCCAGACCCTTTCCGCCGTCGGGATCGAACAGGGTCACCGCATAACTCTTCGTGCCGGCTGGCGCATTCCGCCATTGCAGAGCCGGTGACACATTGCCGCCGCCGCAATTGTTCGCGCTCGCCGCGTGGCTCGAATCCAGCGTGCCGCCGTCGGCCAAACCCGGTGACGTCACCACGAAGACTTCTGCCGCTCGGGCATGCACCGCGGCAAGCGCCAGCGCGGCAGACACGCCGACCGATAACAGGCGTCGTGCGACGCTGAAGCGACTGCTGCGAATCATCGTTTGTTACTCCGGCTAGGGTTCAGTGGTGGTCCAACCTCACTTGAAGCGGCCCGTCCGCTCATTCGCTTCCGGCAATTGCCGCGTCTCACGCACGGACCTCGGATGCCATAAACGCGCGCCGCCTTCGATACCCGCATCGTTCGAAACGGTGGCCGTGTTCGCTGGCAGATCGATCGTGAGGCGCGCCGCGTTGCCGCCGCCGATCCACAATTTGTCGTAGTTCACCAGCGCGTCCAGAATCCCGATCACCTTCTGAACGCGCCGGTTCCACCGTTTATTCCCGGCTTTTTCACGTGCCGCGTCGCCGATGTATTCGTCGTACGCCACGCCCTTCTTGCTGACCGGATGATGCGCGAGCTCCAGATGGGGCATCAGCTCGCCGTCGCGAAACATCGCCGTGCCTGCGCCCGTGCCGAGCGTCAGCACGAATTCGAGGCCGTGGCCTTCTATCGCGGCGAAGCCCTGCATCTCGGCGTCGTTGATCATGCGCACCGGCAAGCCGCCCAAGCGCTGCGCCAGCGAATCGGCGAGCGGAATGTCGTGCCAGCCTTCCACGCCGAAGTGCGGCGCGGTCAGGATGCGGCTGTTGCGCACCACGCCCGGAAAGCCAATCGACATCAGCGTAGGCGGCTCCTGTTCGACGAGCGGCGCAACTAGCTTCGCCAGCGCGTCGACGAGTTGATCCGGCGTGCACGGATGTGGCGTCGCCACCCGCAGGCGCTCGGTTTTCATCTTGCCGTCGGCGTCGATGATCGCGGCTTTCAAGCCGGTACCGCCGACGTCGATTGCCAGAATCCGCTCGGTGCTGGTGGTCACTTTCGTCTTACTTGCCGTCTTGCGTGTCGTCCTGCTTGGCGTCTTGCCTGGTGCCTTGCGGGTCGTCTTGCTAGCCGTCTTGCCTGCCGTCTTAGGTGTCGTCTTGCGTGTCACCACGGTGTCCCCCGATTGTGTTGGTGCGACTCGTTGAATTACTTCTTCTGCACAGCATCCCTTTTCAACGGCCGCCATGCGTGACCGTCGCGCGCCAATAGCGCGTCTGCTTCCGCGGGGCCTTCGCTGCCGGCCGCATAACCATGCACCGGCATCGCGCCGCCGGATTTCGGATGCAGCACGTCGTCCACCGCGCACCAGCTCGTTTCGATGCTGTCGGCGCGCTGGAACAGCGTCTCGTCGCCGAGCATGCAGTCGTAGAGCAACGTCTCATAGCCGACGTTGGCGCGTTCCGCGAAGAAGTCGCCATAGTCGAACGACGACTGCACCGCGCCGATCTGCATGACCGGCCCCGGCGTTTTCACGTTGAAGTCGAAGCTCGTGCCGTGAGCCGGATCGATGCGCAAGGTCAGCACGTTCGGCGTGAGCGCATCGACGGGTGTGTCGCGGAACAGGCGGAACGGCACCGGCTTCAGTTGCACCGAGATTTCCGTGCGACGCGCGGCCAACCGTTTGCCGGTGCGCAGATAGAACGGCACCCCGGCCCAGCGCCAGTTCTCGACGAACACGCGCGCCGCGGCGTACGTTTCCGTCGTGCTGTCCGGCGCGACGTCCGGTTCCTCGCGATAGCCGACACCGGCCGGACCCTTTTCGTATTGACCGAACACGACATCGTCCGGCGTCAGCGGCTTGATCGCGTCGGAGATTTCGGCCTTCTTGTCGCGCACGGCTTCGGCGTCGAACGAATTGGGCGGCTCCATGGCGACCATGCCGAGCAGCTGGAACAGATGGTTCGGCAGCATGTCGCGGAACGCGCCGGTCTGTTCGTAGAACTTGCCGCGCCCTTCCACGCCGATGGTTTCCGCCGCTGTGATCTGCACGCTGTCGATATATTCGCGCCGCCACATCGGTTCGAACAGCGCGTTGGCGAAGCGCACTGCGAGAATGCTCTGCACGGTGTCCTTACCGAGAAAGTGATCGATGCGATACACCTGCGTCTCTTTCGCGTACGACAGGATATGCGCGTTCAGATCGCGCGCCGAGGCGAGATCGGTGCCGAACGGTTTCTCGATCACGATGCGGCGGAAACCGCCGCCGCTGTCGCCCTCTTTCAGTAGACCGGCTTTGCCGAGATGCTCGACGATCGGTTTGAAAAAGCGCGCGCTGACCGCGAGATAGAAGATCACGTTGGCGCCGGGCGTCTGCTCGAGCTTTTGCTTGAGCTTCGTGAAGACATCGTCGGTTTCGAATTCGCCGGGCATGTATTCGAGGCGTTGCGCGACCCAGTCCCACGCCTTGTCGTCGAGCTTGCCGGCGTGGAAAGTGCTGGCTTTGTCGGCGGCAAACTGTTCGAGCGACTTGTGCAGATCTTCGCGCCACACGCTAGTCTCGCGCTCGCCATGATTCACGCCGATGATTTTCATGCCGTCGTCGAGCAGGCCATCCACCGCGAGGTTGTACATCGCCGGCATCAGAAGCCGCTTGGTCAGGTCGCCGCCGGCACCGAAGATCACCAGCGTACACGGCGGCGCGGGCCGCTTGCCGGGCGGCGAGGCCGGCGCTTCCTGCGGGCTCGCGCTGACTTTGCAGCTCGGTTGTTGACTGGCGGCCGGGCGATCGGCTGCTGGGGTATTCGATGTAGTCGACATGGGATTCACTTTTGGAAACCAATGGAACGGACGTGGTGGTACATGAAAGACCACGCTTGAACCCACACAGTTCAAAAACAGCCACGCAACCTGTTCACTATGCGACGTTGTATGGCTTGTGCAACCTCACTCGCTTGCGCCGCCGCGCACTACTTCGCCGATGCGTGCGCCGGCTCTGGGACTGACGCGGGCTCCGCCGGGCGCGCAGGCGCTGTGGCCTGCGCCGAAGGTGAAGTCGGAATCGGCGCCTGATCCGGTTCACCCGCCAGCGGCACATTGCCCGACGCGCTCATCGCGCGCGGCTGCAACAGCAACGCGACCAGCCCGGTCCAGCCGGTCTGATGCGAAGCGCCCACGCCGCGTCCGCTATCGCCATGGAAATACTCATGGAACAGGATCAGATCGCGCGAACGCGGGTCGGCCTGCAACAGCGGATAAGCGCCCATGACCGGACGCTCGCCGTCCTTGTTCTTAAGAAACAGCGTAGTGCAGCGGCGCGCCAGTTCGTCGGCGATGTGGCTCAGCGAGAACTTCTCGCCCGAGCCGGTCGGATACTCGACTTTGAAATCCTCACCGTAATAGCGGTGAAATTCGTATAGCGACTCGATCAACAGATAGTTCACCGGCATCCACACCGGACCGCGCCAGTTCGAATTGCCGCCGAACACACGCGTATCGGATTCGGCCGGCAAATACTTCACGGTAAAACTGTCGCCGTTGTGATTGAACACGAACGGATGATCGCGGTGGTACCGCGACAGTGCCCGCACGCCATGATCGGAAAGAAATTCGCTTTCGTCGAGCGCGCGGCGCAACAACGCTTTCATGCGATGCCCGCGCAATAGCGAGAGCAGCAGCGCATTGCCCTTGCCCGGCTCGTTCCAGCGCGAAACCAGCTTCGCCAGATCGGGACGATGTTCGAGGAACCAGACAAGCCGTTCGCGCAAACACGGCAAGCCGCCATGCAGACGCTCTTCGAGCACGTGCACCGCAAATAGCGGAATCAGACCCACGATCGAGCGCAACCGCATAGGAATGCTGCTGCCGTCCGGCAGGTGCAGCTTGTCGTAGAAGAACTCGTCCTCGTTGTCCCACAGGCCCGTTTCGCAGCCGTCGTCGCAACTCACGGCCTCGGCGATATACAGAAAGTGCTCGAAGAACTTCACGCCGATGTCGACGAACACATGATTAGCGTACGCGAGTTCCAGCGCGATACGCATCAGGTCGAGCGCGTACGCGGCCATCCACGCTGTACCGTCGGACTGATCGATGTGGCCGCCGGTCGGCAGCGGCGACGAGCGGTCGAAGATCCCGACGTTATCTAGCCCGAGAAAACCGCCCTGGAAAATATTGTGGCCGTCGGCGTCTTTGCGGTTCACCCACCATGTGAAATTGAGCAACAGCTTATGGAACACGAGTTCCAGAAAATCGCGATCCGCCTTGCCGGTGAGCGCGCGGTCGATTTCATACACGCGCCACGCGGCCCACGCATGCACAGGCGGATTGGCGTCGCCGAGCGCCCATTCATAGGCGGGGATCTGACCGTTCGGATGCTGATAGCGGTCCTTTACCAGCAGTAGCAACTGCCGTTTCGCGAACGCCGGGTCGATCAGCGCGAATGCGGCCGCATGAAACGCCAGGTCCCACGACGCGTACCACGGGTATTCCCACTTATCGGGCATCGACACGATGTCCGCATTGCACAGATGCCGCCAGTCCATATTGCGGCCGCGTTTGCGGCCGGCGGGCGGGGTCGGCTGAAGCGGATCGCCGTCGAGCCAGCGCTGCACGTCGTATTGGTAGTACTGCTTCGACCACAGCATGCCGGCGAGTGCCTGGCGCTGCACGAGCCGCGCATCGGGGTCGGTGATCTCGTGTTGCAGCGCGCCATAAAATTCGTCAGCCTCGGCGATGCGGTGCGCGAAGATCGCGTCGGCATCGAGCTGCACGTCGTCAGGACTCGACTGCGGACGCCAGCGCATGTACACCACGGCGCGTCCATATGGTTCGAGCTCGATCGCCGCATGCGCGCCGGCCTTGGTGCCCGCGTCGCGGCGAATCGCCTGTTCATCGCCGTGCACGAGGTAATCGTTGAAGCCGTCTTTGAACGGGCCCGCGCCGTCCATGTTGAAGAGGCGCTTGACGTTGGTATCGTTCTCGCAGAAGAGCCACGTCAGCTGCGGTGCGTCTTTCGACCAGGCGGTAACGACAATCGGCTCATGGCCATGCTGATGCCCGACCACATGCACCTCGCCATTGTGGTCCGTGCCGGCGACGAGCGAGGGCTTGTCCTTGCTCTCCTTCCACGACCATGAATTGCGCGCCCAGATTTGCGGCAGCACATCCAGCGAGGCCGCCTGATCGCCGCGATTCTCGATGGTCACGCGCATGAGAATGTCGTCCGGCGCGTGTTTGGCGTATTCCACCTGCACGTCGAAGTAGCGCAAATCGTCGAACACGCCCGTGTCGAGAATTTCGTACTCCGGCATGTCGCCGCCACGGCGCCCGTTTTCCTGAACGAGGTCGTCGTACGGAAAGGCGGCTTGCGGATACTTGTAGAGCATGCGCATGTACGAATGCGTCGGCGTGCCGTCGACGTAGAAGTACAGTTCCTTCACGTCCTCGCCATGATTGCCCTGCGCATTCGTGACGCCGAACAGACGCTCCTTCAGGATCGCGTCCTTGCGGTTCCATAGCGCGAGCGAAACGCACCAGCTCAGCTTGTCGTCGCCGAAACCGGCAATGCCGTCCTCACCCCAGCGATACGCGCGGCTGCGCGCATGGTCGTGCGGAAAATAGTCCCAGGCGGTGCCGTCCGGGCTGTAATCCTCGCGCACGGTGCCCCATTGACGCTCGCTGAGATACGGCCCCCAGCGCTGCCAACGCGCACAGTCGGCCGAATGCAGCCGTGAACCTTCAATGGTGGCGAGCAGATTGGCAGCGCGCAGCGGTGGCATGACTACATCCTTGCATCGGGCTTGGCGGTGGGACACACATCGTAGCGCGGTTTAGGCACCCGCGGTCGCCAACCCGGCAAGCAGGTGTTCAATGCGCAGCAACTCTCCCAGCGACCACGCCTGAAACGGCGTGCCGGCGAGTGCGTGCGGCGCATCGCCGTCGGCGATTTCGGAGAGATGGTCGAGACCGGCGTGGTCGAGATGCGCGTAGAGCGGGTCGAGAAAACGCGTTTTCGCCTGCATACGGGCATCCGCCGCGCCGCCGTGGACTCGCAGCCACGCTTCGACGAACGGGCCGAGCAGCCACGGCCACACGGTTCCTTGATGATAGGCGCCATCGCGCTCGAGTGGAGACCCGTTGTAGTGTCCGCGATAGGCAGGATCGGACGGCGCGAGCGTCCGCAGTCCCAGCGGCGTGAGCAACTGTGCTTCCACCTGATCGAGCACCGCGCGCGCCGGTGCGCCCTCCAGCAATGAAAACGGCAGGCCGCCTACGGCAAAGATCTGGTTGGGCCGGATCGCGCGATCTATCGCGCCTTTGACGTGGTCGACGTCCACGTTGTCGAAAAGCGCTTGCGTGGACGGATCGACGAAGCGTTCATGAAACGCTTGCAACGCTCGCTCAGCGGCCGGCTGCCACTGCGGATTCCACGTTGCTGCAATGCGCAATGCGTTGATCCAAAGTGCTTGCACCTCGACCGGCTTGCCGATGCGCGGCGTCACCACCCAGTCGCCGACTTTCGCATCCATCCACGTGAGTTGCACGCCGGGTACGCCGGCGCTCAGCAGGCCATCGTCGGCTGACGCCTGGATGTTGAAGCGCGTGCCTTTCGTGTAGCCCGTGAGGATGGATTCGCTGGCCTGCTGCAGCCGCTGCTGCGTTGCAGCGCTCGCGTGATGCGTCGCCAGATAGTCGTGGACGGCGACGATGAACCACAACGATGCGTCGACGGAGTTGTATTCCGGCGTGTCGCCATAGTCGGGGAAGCGATTCGGCAGCATGCCTTCTGACAACGTACTCGACCATTCAAGCAGGATCGCTTCGGCGTCGTCGAGCCGGCCCGATGCGATCAGCAAGCCACGCATCGCGATGAAGGTGTCGCGGCCCCAGTCGGTGAACCACGGAAAGCCCGCGAGGATCGTGCGGCCTTCGTTGCGCGTCACGACGTAGGCGTCGGCGGAGCGCTGCAGGCGTGAGCCGAGCGCGTCGCGGCGTTGTTGTTCGATGCGTGCGAGTTCTGCTGCGTGGATGGCTGGCGCTTTTGCGTTCGCCGGTTGCGTTCCGCTCGTGGCGCCTGAAGCGCTGAGAATCATCACCGCTTCGCCATCGGCGAGATTGAAGCTGAACACGCCGGGCGTGGCGAGATCCTCGCTGAAGTCGAGGCCGCGTTCCCGCTCGCGAACGTAGCAGAAGTTGCGATACCAATCGGGCGCGTGCGTGTAGACGCCATTCGTCGCGGCGTGGATTACCGGCAGGTCGCCGTAGGGTTGCCAATTTACGCTGGCCTGGTCGTCGCTCGTCTGCGCGTCGAAGTTGAACGCGGCGTTTCCATGGTGCAGCGCATGATAGTCGCGGCCCGACAGCAGCGGCCTGACTTTCAATGTCAGCGTGCTCGCTTGAGAAGCGACTCCAGCACCACCGTCCAGGCGCCAGCGCAAAACAGTTTCGCGCGTCGTCTTGCTGACGAACACATCAGCGGTCACCACTAGTTGCGCAGCGATCTGAAAACGCCACGTTGGCCATGGCTTCGTATCGAACGCGGCAAGACTCGCTGTCAGGTCCGGATAGATCAAGTCGAGCACGTACCGCTGCATGCTCAATGGATAACGCTCGCCGTTCGCTTCGAGCCACGCCTCCACGCCGTTGACCAGCACCACGCGCCCGCCTGGCGCGCGCGTCGCGGTGAGCAGCAGCGCGTGATAGCGGCGCGTGCGCAGCGTGCCCACCGTGCCCGACGCGAAACCGCCGAAGCCGTCCGCTTCCAGCCATTCGTCTTCGAGGCGCGTGATGTCGAAGGGTTGTTCGATGTGTGTCATGAACTTATCGGTTGAGCAAAGCCGTCCATTTTTCAGCGCGCCTGAATGTCAGGCATAAGGCGCCGCGGTGACCATTCTCCTACTTATCACTTTCCACTTTCTTTCGAAAAACCGACTTATCAACGCAAGTTTTACCACTCGCAAACGTTTCACAATTATTTCTTGAAAGGATTAGACACTGCATCCGCTTTCACGAAACCGGATGTAGACATGGGACAAAACAAACGCCTCGCGAGTGCCGTTTTGGTTGCACTTGCAACTTTAGCGTTGAGCGGTTGCGGTGCGGATGATTCCGCGCCGTCGGCAGCATCGACAACGCCGGCCGCTGCGAACAACGACGCCGCGCCGAATGCGGCGGCAGCGCCCGCAACGCCAATCCTCAACGCATCCTCAACGCTCGCAGCAGACCCGGCAGCGGCCTCCGATCCAATCACGCAGAACATGCAAGCCAGTCTCGCCGCGGACAACCAGCAAGTCGCGCCTGTCATGCATTACGCACCCGGCGACAGCGCCAGCAGCAACTGACCTAATTCCACCGGCGCGCGTGGCGCGCTATTCTTCCCCCCCGCAGAAGGTGATATTCGATGACATCAACTAGCCGTCGCCGTTTCCTGCAGACCGTGGCTTCATCCGCCGGCGCTGCTGCCGCGCTGACCGCGCTGCCCGAGTCGATTCGCAATGCGCTCGCCGTTCCCGCGTTTTCGCGCACCGGCACGATCCGCGATGTCGAGCACATCGTCGTGTTCATGCAGGAGAACCGCTCGTTCGACCACTACTTCGGCCATATGCGCGGCGTGCGTGGCTACAACGACCGCTTCCCGATTCCGCTGCCGAACGGCAAGCCGGTGTGGTATCAACCGTCGAAGGAAGATCCGACCCAGCCGGTTCTGCCGTTCCATCTGAACACGGCGACCACCAGCGCGCAATGCGTCGGCGATCTGGATCACTCCTGGTACAAGACTCATGCCGCGATCGACGGCGGCCGCTACGACCAGTGGCCCGCCAACAAGACCGACATGACGATGGGCTATCACCTGCGCAGCGACATTCCGTTCCACTACGCGCTGGCCGATGCGTTCACCATCTGCGACGCGTACTTCTGCTCGCTGCCGGGACCGACGCACCCGAACCGCTCGTATCTGATGACCGGCATGGTCGATCCGAGCGGCACGCTGGGTGGACCGCTGCTCGACAACAACGATTTCGTCGACGGCGACGGTCCGCCGAATTATCAGTTGCTCTCGTGGACCACGTACCCGGAACGTCTGCAATCCGCGGGCATTTCGTGGCAGGTGTACCAGCAGGGGCTGACCGGCGCCGATCCGTTGAACGGCAACTACGGCACCAACATCCTGCAGAACTTCACGAATTTCATCAACGCGCAGCCGGGTTCGCCGTTGTATGAGCGCGCGCAAACCGTGCGCACCATCGACGACCTGAAGGCCGACGTGCTGGCCAACAAGCTGCCGCAAGTGTCGTGGTTGTGCCCGCCGGCCGCGTACTCGGAACACCCGAGCTATACGCCCGCATACGGCGCGGAGTACACCTCGCAGATTCTCGATGCGTTGACGTCGAATCCCGAGGTGTGGAGCAAGACCGTGTTGTTCATCATGTACGACGAGAACGACGGCTTCTTCGATCACCTCGTGCCGCCGCAACCGGCGACGACCGGCGCGCAAGGCAAGTCGACGGTCAGCACCGAAGGCGAAATTCACAACGTGGTGAATCCGCAGCGCGGCGGCAGCTACACCGCCGACGGCCTGCCGTACGGCCTCGGCCCGCGCGTGCCGATGACGATCGTGTCGCCTTGGAGCAAAGGCGGTTTTGTCTGCTCGCAGGTGTTCGACCACACGTCGGTAATTCGCTTCATCGAAGCGCGCTTTGGCGTGTATGAGCCGAACATCACGGCATGGCGCCGCGCGGTGTGCGGCGACTTGACCACGGCCTTCGACTTCCGCACGCCGGACTCGAAAGTGCCGCCGCTGCCGGACACGAGCAACTACAAGAGCATCGCCGACAATCAGTGCGCAACGCAGCCGAAGCCGACCGTGCCCGCGACGCCGGGCGCTATCGATCCGCAGGAAAGCGGCATTCGTTTCGCGCGCGCGTTGCCGTACGAGTTGCATGTGAATGGCCAGGCCAACGAGAAGAAGAACACGTTCGAGATCTCGATCGGCAACACCGGCGATCAAGGCGCGCACTTCTATATGTACGCGACGAATCGCACGGACGGTCCTTGGCGTTACACCGTCGAAGCGGGCAAGTCGATCAATGAGACGTTCGATCTGACGATGACGAACGGCGTATACACCTTCGAAGTGTTCGGCCCGAATGGCTTCGTGCGCAAGTTTGCGGGCAACACGCAGCAGTCGACGGCGCAGAACGCGCAGATCGCCGCCGGCCGCGGCAACAACAAACCGGCGGAACCGGAAGTGAAGGTGCAATACGACGCCGCGAACGGCAACGTGTTCCTGAAGTTCAGCAACAAGGGCAGCGGCATTGCGCGTCTGACGGTGACGGACAACGCGTACGGCGCGCGCCCGCGTCCGGTGCTGGTGCCGGCCGGCGCGCATATCGAAGAAGCGTGGGTGCTGGCGTCGAGCCATCACTGGTACGACTTGACGGTGACGAGTCATGACGACGCCAGCTTCTCGCGCCGTCTTGCGGGTCACGTCGAGAATGGGCGTCCGAGCATTAGCGATCCAGCGGCGGTTGCGCCGGTGTTGGTGGTGAACTAAGGGCCGCTGAAGGTAAAGGGCTCCGGTCAGGCGGCCGCCTCGGCGGCGCGCTTGACCGAAGCTCAGCGCAGGTTGTGGTCGCGCAAGACGTCCTGCACGAAATGGCGGATAGCGTTACATTCAGTCTTCGCCACTTCCTGCTGATGGGCACATCATGGACCGTAACGCATTCATCGAAAGCCTGACGAAAGAAGGCTTCCCTGACGCCGTGGTTGTCACGCGCGAGGCCAACGTCGAGATGGAAATTCACGAGCATGCATTCGAAGCCAAGGCCCTGATCCTGGAAGGCGAAATGAGCATACGCATGGACGACGAAGTGCGGGCGTATCGCGTCGGCGACGTCTTCCACTTGCCGGCGAACAAGCCGCATGCGGAGCGCTTTGGTCCGAATGGTGTGACGTATCTGGTGGGAAGGAAGCAGTCAGGCGCGGCCTGAATGACAGTGCGCGCCTGTAGCGTCAGGCGCCCAGTAAAACCCCTGTCCTGAAGGCCCGCGTACCCGTCACACGCCCGAGCGGCGCGCCGGCCGTCACGAAACGAATCGCGCGCCGCATGTAAAGCACACCTTCGGTTTTGCTGGCGATCGTCGTGGTCTCGTCGGTCAGCGGATCGACGATATCGAACAGCGCCTGGCCGACGCGAATCGTATCGCCGATCTTCGCGCGATGAATCAGAATCCCGCTTACGGGCGCATAGAACTGCTCGCTGCCGGCGAGCGGCGTGGCAGGCGACAGTAGCTCCGGCAAGGGCTTGGCATCGAGCTTGATCGCCTTGCGCCACACCAGATAATCGACAAGCGCGTCGGCATCTTCCTGAGCGACTTCATAGGACACGTCGCGCTGCCCGCGGCATTCCACGGTCACGGCGATCGCACCGTTGGGCACCGGCTTATCGGCCGGCAACTCCTGCTGCAATTTCCACCACAAAAGACTATGCGTTTCATCGAACGATTCGCCGCCTGAATTGGTGGCGAGTAACGACGCCTGTGCGCCGAGATAGCGCGACAACGGCTCGAACTCCGGCCACGCGGCCTCGCTGGTGTAGAGATGCATGGCCGCTTCGAGCGAACAGTGGAGATCGATAATCACATCCGCATCGAACGAGAGTTGCAGCAACGCCAGTTGCAGCGATTCGAACTCGGTCAACGGTTTCTGATCGGCCAGTTCCTCGGCAATCAACTTTCGCACTAGCCGCACGTTCTCGGCTGCATTGGAACCCAGCGTTTCTTTAGCTCGCGCGACCAGCTTCGAGAACTGCAGGAAGTGGCGATTGAAGTTCTTCCCGCTGCCCAGATCGAAGCGGCCAAGAAACTGCCCGAGCACGTATTGCCCGAGCCCGACCGGATTCGCCACGGGCACCAGCACGATTTCCGCGTTCAGCGCGCCTTGCTTTTCCAGTTCGAGCAAACGACGCTTCAACAACACGGTTGTCAGCATCGCGGGCGTTTCATCGGCATGCAGCGACGACTGGATATAAATCTTCTGCCCGCTATTCGCCGGGCCGAAATGAAACGACACCAGTTCGCGGTGCGTGCCGATAGCCGGCGAGAGAAGCGGAATCGATTGCCTGTTCATGAGCGGGAGTCTGTAGAAGAGAAGTCGGAAGTCGAAGAATCAATTGCCGTACGGATCGAAGTCGAAGTACTTCTTCGCGATCTGCGCGTACGTGCCGTCCTTGAGCATCGAGGCGATCGCCGCGTTGATGGAGGCCTGCACCGCGGTCTCGTCCTTGCGCAAGCCGATGCCCACGCCGCGATCGCCCATCGAAAGCGGTTCGCCGACAAACGCAAAGCCCTTGCCCGCCGGGGTACGCAAGAAACCGATGTCCGCTTCCACCGAACCGAGCAACGCGCCGTCCAGTCGCCCGTTCTGCAAGTCGGCGAACACTTCGTCCTGACTCTTGTACGCCACCACATGCGCGCCGAGCGGCGCCCAGTTCTTCAGCGCATAGCCCTCGAACTGCGTGCCCGACTGCACGCCGATCTGCTTGCCCGCCAGCGCATTCGTGCCGCCCGCGAGCGCCGAACCTTGCCGCGCGATCAGCCGCGACTTGAACTGGAAGAGTTTCGACGAAAACAGAATCTGTTGCTCGCGCTTCTCCGTGATCGCCATCGACGAAAGGATCGCGTCGATCTTGCGCGCCTGCAGCGCTGGAATCATCCCTGAAAATTCGAGTTCGACCCACTGGCAGCGCACGTGGATGCGCTTGCAGATTTCATTGCCGAGATCGACGTCGAAACCTTTGAAGCTGCCGTCGGGCGCCTTGGCGTCCATCGGCGGATAGCTCGGGTCGATACCGAGGCGCAGCGTGGTGGGCTCAGCGGCAAACGCGCCACTGCTGAAAACCAGCGCGGCGCTCAAGATCATCAACGGAATTTTCATGGGAGCACGAAGTGTGGGTGGGCGAATGACGACCGAGCTATCCTATGCCGCGTCCGCGCCTCAAAGAAGTCCCATTCGGACTATCATGATCACTTTTACCGATCACTGGACGGCAGCCCTCATGGCGTTGACGATCTCCCAGCTCCGCGCGTTCACCGCCGTGGCCGAGCATGGCAGCATCCGCGCGGCCTCGCGGGCGCTCGGCATCGCGCAGAGCGGCATCACGCAGCAGTTGCAGAATCTCGAATCGATGCTCGGCGCGACCCTGTTCACCCGCACGAATCGTGGCATTGCGCTGACTGCCCTCGGCCAACGGCTGTTGCAGCGCGCCGGCGCGATTATCGGCGAATGCGAACGCGCCGAGCAGGAAGTGCAGCAACTGCGCGGCGACTACGTCGGCGAGGTCACCTTCGGCATGACCACCGAACCGCTGATCGATGCGTTCGCGCCGGTGCTGATGGAATTTCGCACGCGCTTCGAGCGGGTCGCGGTGCATCTGCGAACCGGCACTTCGCGCATGATGATTTCGTGGATTCGCGAAGGCACGCTGGATTTCGCGGTTGCGCTGGTATCGAAGCACACGGATACCGCCGATCTCTCGGTGATGCCGCTGTATCCGTCCGATCCGGTGATCGTCTGCCGCCAAGGGCATCCGAAAGCTGGTGCGACCACGCTGGCCGAACTGGCCGATTGCACGTGGGTGGCCACGCGCTCGCCGAATCTCACGGACGATCCGCAAATCAACCGCCTGAACCATCTGTTCGAAAGCCACGGCCTGCCGCCGCCGAAAATCGTCGCGACGGTGGAAGGCCTGTACGAAACGCTGCATCTGGTGAGCGCGACGGATTGCCTGTCGCTGGAAGCGTCCATCGTGGTGAAGCGCGGGCCGTTTGCGAGTACGCTCACCGCCATTCCGGTGCGCGAGCGCGCGGTGGAACAGAACGTCTGCCTGCTGCAGCGCGCGGCCATTCCGCTCACACCCGCCGCGCAGGAACTCGCGACGATGATCGCTTCGTACACGCGCACGGTGCGGGCGCGTTGATGCAGCATTGAAGTGGCGCTGAAATCAGGCCGACGTTTCGAGCGCGAGCAACTCATCGACAGTTTGCCGCCGGCGGATCAATCGCGGCTTGCCATGCTCGAGCAACACCTCGGGCACAAGCGGCCGGCTGTTGTAGTTCGAGGACATCGACGCGCCGTAGGCGCCTGCATCGTGAAACACCATGAAGTCGCCCACTTCGGGCATCGGTATTGAGCGGTTCGTAATGGCACCGCCTGCGGCTTGTGTGAAGACATCACCGGCTTCGCACAGCGGCCCGGCCACTGCGAACGAATCGACCGGCACTTCGCTCGGCGAGCCGTCGCGCTTCAGCACCGTCATCTCATGATGACTCCCGTAAAACGATGGCCGTACGAGATCGTTGAATCCGGCATCGACCAAAGCAAACTGTTGCGCGGGGCGTCGATTCAACGCGTGAACTTCCGCGACGAGCACGCCCGATTGCGCGACCAGAAAGCGTCCCGGTTCGATCTCCAGCCTCACGCGATGCGCGACATGCGCTTCGATCTGCCGGCGCGCCGCGTCCCAACGCCGGAAGTAGTGCGCGACGTCGATATCGGGCTCGCCTTCGCGATACGGCACTGACAAACCACCGCCCGCGGAAATCGCTTCGATATCGTGGCCCAGGCCCTTCACGGCTTCGACCATCGCATCGCAGACGCGCGACAGATGCCCATAGTCGACGCCCGAACCGATATGCATGTGCAGCCCGACCAGCTTCAGGCGATAGCGCCGGATCAGCTCGACCGCGTGCGGCACATCGTCGAGCCAGATACCGTGCTTGCTATGCTCGCCGCCCGTGTTGGTCTTGTTGCTGTGCCCGTGACCGAAGCCCGGATTGATCCGCAGCCACACGCGATGACCTTCGGGCGTATGCCGTCCTATCCGTTCGAGCATATCGAGCGAGCCCGCATTGACCGTGATGCGATGCTCGATCACGGTGGCGAGCGTCGCATGATCGATCAGGTCCGCCGTGAACACGACGCCTTCGGGATCGCCATCAGGCGTGAAGCCTGCCGCTAGGCTGCGTTTGAGTTCACCCAACGAGACCGCGTCGACCATCGCCCCTTCCTCGCGCATCAGTTTGAGGATATGCAGGTTCGAACACGCTTTCTGCGCATACCGGATTACATCGAAGCTGCGCAATTCGGCAATGCGTTTGCGGATTACGTCAGCGTCGTAGACCCACAGCGGCGTGCCGTGCTCGTGGGCGAGTTCGACGAGTTGTTGCGGATTGAATGGCGTCACGGTTCCCGTCTCTCGATATCGAAATGTTGGTGTGAGCGACATGATGCGGAAAACGCGTCATTCAGTAAAATACCAATTCTTGGTATGCCCATTCACTTTTGATATACCCATCATGGCGCTTACACATCGGCATATCGAAGTCTTCCGCGCGCTGATGACCGCGGGCAGCGTCACCAAAGCGGCCGAGATGCTGTTCACCTCGCAGCCCACGGTGAGCCGCGAACTCGCGCGCATGGAACAGAGCATCGGCTTTGCATTGTTCGAGCGCACGAATGGTCGATTGCGTCCCACCTTGTCCGCACTCACCTTGTTCGACGAGATCAAGCGCGCGTATGTCGGACTCGAACGTGTGGCGTCCACCGCTGCGAGCCTGCGCGAATTCCAGGGCGGCCAGCTTTCCGTCATCGCGTTGCCCGCGTTTTCGCATTCGATCCTGCCGGGCGCGGCGAAGCGCTTTCACGACGCGCAACCGGGCGCAAGTTTGTCGATCGCGACCCAGGAGTCGCCGTTTCTCGAGGAATGGCTGACCGCGCAGCGCTACGATCTGGGCCTGACCGAACACGGCGCGCCGCCGGCGGGCACGCGCCTGACGCCGCTGCTCGAAGTGGATGAAGTGTGCGTGCTGCCCGACGAGCATCCGTTGCTCGGCAAGCGAGTAATCGCATTGAAGGATTTCGCCAATCAGCCGTTCATCAGCCTGTCGTCGAACGATCCGTACCGGATTCAGATCGACGAGGCCTTCGCGCAAGCAGGAATCGCGCGCCGCCAGATCGTCGAGACGCCCACTGCCGTCTCCGTGTGCAGTTTCGTGCGGCAAGGGCTTGGCCTCGCGATCGTCAATCCGCTGACAGCCCTCGATTTCGTGGGTCGCCATCTGCATATCCGGCCGCTCGCCGTGTCGTTGCCGTTTCGCGTGAGCGTGATTCAGCCGGAGCATCGTCCGGGTCATCCGCTGGCCGGCGCGTTCGTTCGAGCGTTGCAAAGCGAAGCCGCCGCGCTGCGGCTACAATTGAAATCCCACACCGGACGCAAGCAGCAGTGAGCGCTTTGTTCGCGAATCAACGCGCGGGCAATCGCCGACCTCCACCGAAAGAATCCGGGCACGCTTCAAGCTAAACACAGCAGCACACCGATTGCGGACGCGAACGACGCACAGCGCCTTCGCGCCGCATGAGTTTTTACATGTCGTAGACCATCAACAGGAGTTTCCCAAATGATGAATCGAGACAATCCCGTCTGGCTGATCACAGGTTGTTCCACCGGCTTCGGCCGCGAGTTGGCGAAGCTGGTGCTGGAGCGAGGTTGGCGCGCGGTGGTGACCGCACGCGACGCGTCGAAAGTGAAAGATATCGCCGAAGCTCACGGCGATCGCGCACTGGTTCTGCCACTCGACGTGACCAACCCCATGCAGATCGACGAAGTTGTAACGCAAGCGAAACAGCGTTTCGGCCGCATCGATGTGCTCGTCAACAACGCGGGTTACGGTTATCTGGCCGCGATCGAGGAAGGCGAGGACGACGAAGTCCGCGCCATGTTCGAAACCAATGTGTTCGGCCTCGTCGACATCACGAAGGCGGTCTTGCCGATCATGCGCGAGCAGCACAGCGGCTTGATCGTCAATGTGTCGTCGATCGGCGGTATCACGAGTTTCGCGGCGACCGGCTATTACCACGCCACCAAATATGCGGTGGAGGGTCTATCCGAATCGCTGGCGACGGAGGTGAAGCCGCTCGGCATCGACGTGTTGATCGTCGAACCGGGACCGTTCCGCACGAACTGGGCGGGCCCGTCGATCAAACAATCGGCCACGGTAATCGACGATTATGCTGCCACGGCCGGTGAGCGCCGCAAGCAGACCGAGGCGCGCAGCGGCAAACAGGCAGGCGACCCGGTGCGCGCCGCGCAGGCCATTATCGACGCCGCGCTGTCGGACACACCGCCGCTGCGGTTGCTGCTCGGCAAGACCGCGCTCGAACTGGCGCGCAAGAAGCTGGACTTCATGCGCGGCGATTTCGATGCGTGGGAAGCCACCACGCTGGGCGCGGATTTTCCGGAAGGAGCGGGCTGAACTTAGGCGTATGTCGTGCGTTGGCCGGGCTTAAAACTCGACCAACGCGAAATCTTCCTTGCCCACGTCGCAAAGCGGGCAGCGCCAGTCGGCCGGCACGTCCGCCCAGCGCGTGCCCGGCGCGATGCCCTCCTCCGGCAAACCTGCGGCTTCGTCGTAGACCCAGCCGCAAATCACGCAGACCCACTGCTTGAAGTCGTCCGCCGAAGCGGCAGGCTCCGCCGCGTGCGGCGCATCAGCCGCGTGCGACGCCGGCGTGTCATCGAGGCTCACCACCAACGGCGCGGCTGTGCCCACGCCGGTTTCCGCGAGGCGCGCCTGCAAGCTTTCCAGCAGCCGCTGCGCTTCAGCCTGCGTCAGATCGATCCAATAGGGATCGCCCGCGCCGTCGTTGAGCCGCTCGGGAGAAAACTGGATTTCTACGGCTACGCCCTTCTTGTACATGGTAAATCGGAATATCGATGAAGCCGGCAGCGCGTCCCAGGAAGAACTTCCTTAGGGACGTGCCGGCATGGGTCGGAAGCGTCGCGCAGAGGCTTCGCGTGGAGATCAGACGAACTGGTTCAACACGATCGCGGCAATCAGGCCGGCGGCGCCGATGAGGCCCAGCAATTGCAGCAGAGTGAGGGATTTACGGGGTGCGGTAGGGATTTGTTGCGTAGTCACGGGCTATTCTTGAAGATCGGAAAAAGCGAAATGGTACACGCGTCCGCGGCCAGCGCATGTCGATTAGCGCAAACCGCCGTGCATTAGCTGCCATTATCGCCGCTCGATCGCCCGGTATTCCCTACCGTCGGGAGATGGATTAATTCCCCTTGAGGGGGAAAGTTTTCGTGCGGATTCCTGGTGCGGACATGCCGGGCAGATCGCCACTCACATCATGCGCCCGGCGTCAAAACGACCCGAGAATCAGCTCTTCGCCAACGGGTTGCCGTGACGAGAATCCCAGAAGCGAATCACAGCCGTGTCGCCCGTGCCGGCACCCACCACCTGATCCGGCGCGCCGTTCTCGCGCAGCAACGCGCGCAGATCGTTGATGACCGGAAACACCTCGTGATTCCAGTCCGCGCCCTGCGAATCGTGGGCGCGCTGTTCGGCTTCGACGATCTCCCGGTCTTCCTTGAAAATGCGCTCGGTGAACCACACCAGCAGCGGCCACGCGAGATTCAACACGCCAGGAACACCGGGTTTGCGAATCGACAGCAGCCCGAACGTGCGGTTGGTGCGCTGCTCGCGATCGAGCGGCACGTAGACGATCCACAGATCCATTACCAGCGTCTGCTCGGACGTGCGGATCTGCAGCGTCTGATACGGATACTCGGTGCGGATCGTCATCACGTCTTTGTCGTTGTCGCCGCCGGTTTTACGGCTCTGGCCGAACACGATCGCTTCGCCGATCGGCTGCTGGCCGGCCATGCGCGCAAACGTGTAATCGACTTCGACCCAGCCCTCGCCGCGCCGCCGGCCGAGCGAACGCGCCCGCATCTGCCCCATCTGCCTGCGATGCAGAAACTGATGGTTCATGTCCATCAGGTTCTCGTGCATGAACGAGTAGTGGCAATTCACCGGACGGCCGAAGCGGCGCGTCTTGTACTTCTTGTCCGAGACCGAGCCGAACGCCGGCAGCGGCCGTTGCTCGGCCAGCGCCGCGTCGCCGGGGAAAACGAAAATCAGGCCTTCGATTTCGCGGCACGGGTAAGAGCGCACGCCGTTCGGCAAACGGTCGCGGCCCAGGTACGGCACGTCGATGCACTTGCCCGAGCAGTCGTAAGTCCAGCCGTGATAGCCGCAGCGGATCGATTCGCCATCCACCACGCCCTGATGCAACGGCACCTGACGATGCGCGCAGCGGTCCTCCAGCGCGAACGCCTTGCCGGACTCCGTGCGCGCCAGCACGATCGGCTCGCCCGCGAACGTCACACCATGCGTCTTGCCCCGCTTCACCTCGTGCGACCACGCCAGCGGATACCAGTAGTCAGGGTGAATACCGACGCGGCGCAGATCGCGCACCGGTGCGTCGTTGGCGGCCTGGCCCGGCATGTGAGCGGGTTTCTGCGATGCGGCCTGGGCAGGCGACGCATCGACGGTTACATCGACGGTGTCTCGTTCTAGCGGGGGAACAGCATGCATAGGTGGGTCTCCGTGCACGGGCGGATAGAAGGTTGCGCCCTGCAAATTGCGGGCGGCATCGTCGCCAGTCTACTAGAACCCGACGCCGTATGGGTTCGGGGACCGTGCAACCACCTACTGCGGCGCCTGCTCGCGCAAGCGCACCGTCCTGCTCCCACTACTCTCCTGAAGAGACGACGCGCCGCGTCAGCTCTCGTCGTGTGCCACCAGCCCCGAGCGGCGCTGCACGCCCCACGACCGTCCGCCGCGCAGGAAATGCAGCCAGCCGAGCGCGGCGCCCACGTGCCGCACCAGCTGAAACGTGAACGGCTCGGCAACCGCCGCCAGCATCGCCATCCACAAACTGGTGCCGGCCCGCTCGCCGGTCCAGCGCCGGTACAAATGGATACTCCACAAATAGAACGCGAGGTCGATCGCCGTTTTCAGGCCGATCACGCTGAAGATCGACACGACGATCGCGCCATGGCCACCGAACACGAAGGCGAGCAGCAGCGCGAACGCGGTCAGGCCGTAGATCGGCTGCATGGTGTCGATCGCCTTGACCGGCAGCATCAGCATGCCGAGCGTGCCGTAGCGCGGATTGCCGGTCATGTCGCGGTTCCAGTACTGCGTCTGCAGGAAGCCCGCGAACCAGCGGCGCCGTTGACGCAGAAAACTGGCGAGATTGTCCGGCGCGTCGGTGCGGGCATGCGCCTCGCCGACCACGCGCACGTCCCAGTCGAGGCCGTGGTCGACCGAATAGCGGCGCAGCCGGTGAATCAGCTCGTAGTCTTCGACGAGGCACTGCGGATCGAAGCCGCCCACGTCGACCAGCGCGTCGCGCTTGAAGGACGCGAAGGCGCCCGAAATCAGCAGCAGACTATCAGCACGCATCCACGCGAAACGGGCGATGAAGTTGCGCATGTACTCGTAGGTCTGGAACCACTGGAACACGCGCCCCGACACCGACTTGCCGCACACCGGCACCAGAATGCCGGCCGCGGCGACCAGCTTCGGTTCGCTCGCGAAAGCGGCGCGCATGGCGTAGGTGGCGTCGTCGTCGAGTAAGGTGTCGGCGTCGACGGTCATGACCGTTTCCGTGGTCATCACGGTGATCGCGGCATTCAGCGCGCGGGCCTTGCCGCCGTGCGGCACACGCAGCCAGAACAGATTCGGATACAGCGCGCTCGGCGCGCTCAGCACGCCGTCTGCGGCCGCGGTAAGGCCGAAGCGCCCGGTGAGCAACTCGCGGGTCGAGTCGGTGGAACCGTCGTCGGCAATGACGATTTGCGCCGGCCCGTGCGTTTGCCGCAGCAGCGCGGCGATCGTGACCGGCAGCACCGTCGCTTCGTTATGCGACGCGACGATCACGCCCATGCTCGGCAAGCTGCGCCGTTCGAACTCGGGCTCGAGCGACGGCGCACGCCGCATCAACGGCAGCGTTTTCCACGTGACAAACGCAAGCAGCAAGGTGTCGTACACCACGTAGGCGATACCCGTCGACCACGCCAGCGCGCCCTGCAGAAAGAAGGCGCGCGCGAACAGCAGCAGCCACAAGACGACCACACTCAGATGAATCAGCGTGCTCAACGGTGTCGTGCGACGCGGCACAATGCGCGGCGAAGCGAGAGCGAGAGCCTGTTCCAGGGTTTTCTTCAAAATGACTGCCGGGTTTGTCAATGTTGCGGTTGATAGGTGAATGCGGCGCTCACGGCACCATGCGCTTCAGAACCGACTTGCGATCGATCCACTGGTGCTTCAACGCGCCGCCGATATGCATCGCCAGCAGCGCATAGAGCGCGTAGCCAAGCCACGTGTGCAAGGCGCCGAAGCGGTCGTGCAAGGTCTCCTTCAGCGCCGGATCGAGATTCATCACATAGCCGATGCGCGGCCACGGAAACAGATTGAACAGATGCATGGGGTGCGTCGCCGCGTCTTTCCATGCGGAATCGTGCAGCCAGCCGGACAGCGGCAGCGCAATCATCAGCAGATACAGCAAAAAATGCGCGACGTGCGCGGCGATCTTTTCCCACGACGGAAACTCGCGCGGCAACGGCGGCGGCTTGTGCGACACACGCCACAAGATGCGCATGAGCGCGAGACCCAGCACCGTGATGCCGATCGACTTGTGGGTGTCGACCACCGGACGCACCCAGTCGTCCGGCAACGAATCCGCGCTCAGCCCGAGCACCACGTTGCCGATCATCAGCAGCGCGATCAGCCAATGCAGAACCATGGCCGTACGTGTGTAGCGCGTCGGCACTGGCGTGCCGGTCGAATCGGTCAAAGAGTCGGCGTGTGTGTTCATGATTGTTCCGTCCGCAGCGGCATGGCTGCGAAAGCTGTTTGAAAATCCGGCGATGCCGTAACACATCAAGGCAAGCCGATGTATAGGCAAACGCCCGAGTGTGCCGCTTTATTCCGCCGGGCGCTTAACTCTATGTTTTCGGATTATTTCGTTGCCGCCGGCTTAGAAGTCATTGCACCTTAACCGTGCGCCGCCTCGCGCCGCGCGATCAGCGCGGCCGACTCGATCCGTTCGTCGAGCCAGCCGTTGGTTGCATACGCATCCAGTAGTTGCCGGATGCGCGCCAGCAGTTCGTCCAGCCGCTCGCCGAGCCGTTCGCGCGACAGACTCGACATCGACAGCGGCCGCGTCACCAGCGATTCGACCGAGACCCGCCGCGTTTCGACGATCGACACGCGTTCGAGCATCGGGAACGGCGACTTCGCCAGCACCGCGTCGTGGCTTTCCCAGCCGTCCGCCTTGCGCTGCATGCGCGCCGGGTCGCCCTCCGAGTAAGCCTCGAGCAGCGCACGGTACGGCGCAAGCCAGGCCATCGGCGAGTCGGTGGCGAACACGGTCGAAAACAGGGCGACCGCGCCTTCCGGTTCGATCAGCGCATCCAGACGCGCGAGCGTGTCGGGCCGGTCCATCCAGTGAAACGCCCGCCCGATGACGGCCAGCCGAAAGCGCCCCAAAGCCGGCGACAAATCGTAAGAACTCCCCTCGCGATACTCGATGTTCGGCGCAATCCCCGCGCCCAGGCTCGCGGCGACGCGCAGCATTTCCGGTTCGGGGTCGAGCGCGAGACCCGAGCCGACCCACGACGAAAACGCCAGTGACAATTGCCCCGGCCCGCAGCCGAGGTCCAGAAGCCGGTGCGAGCCGCCGAGTTCGCAAGACTGCGCGACGCGGCGGATCAATTGCGGCGAATACGGTGGACGGCCCGCCAGGTAGTGCGCGGCGGTGGTCCTGAAGCGGTCGGGGACGAAGGGGATTGGGGTGGTCATCGGCGATTCCATGCGGGTCGGTTGCGGCAATGGCAAACGACGAACGGAACGCCATTGTCGTTGCTGCGGTCCATTGGCGCCGCTGTTGCGAGGCAGCTCGATCAGACAGGGCTTCCCTGCCTCAGAGTGCACCCAAGGTTTGATGCCCGGATGACTGCGCAGTTTCCTGACGATCAGATAAATCGTCCGGAGGCACTCGCAAGACGGTCGCTCGGCAGTAAGCCAAGCGTGAAAACACAATGAAAGCCAGCCGGCGTATCGCGTCACGCCTAGCACTTAAGCGGATCGGCCCACCGCGGTTCAACGCTTCACGAACCGATAATGCCCGACGCCCCACTCTTTTCCATTCGCGTAGCCGAACAGTTCAGCCACCGCCATATAGAACATGCGCCACCGTTGCAGCCACACTGCCGCATCGCGCGGGCCGTAGGTGTCGATCAGCATCGGCATCACCCGATCACGCGCCGCATCGAGCGCGGCGAGCCAATGATTCGCCGTGCGCTCATAATGCGTGCCGCTCACCCACCACTGCCGCTCCATGCGCAGATCGTCCTGGAAATTGAGCAGCAGCGCCTCCGACGGCATCGTGCCGCCGGTGAAAAAGTATTTCGACATCCAGTCGCTGCCGTCTTGCACCTGGAAGTGATAGGCCAGGGTTCGATGCGCGAAGAGATGCACGAACAGCTTCGCGTCGGCGCGCATCCAGCGCGCGATTTTCGCGAGCAGCAAGCCGTAGTTCTTCATATGCTCAAACATCTCGATCGACATCACGCGATCGAAGCCGCCGCCAAGTTGCGCCCCGTCGAATTCGAAATCGACGATGTTGCCCGTCACCACCGAAAGGTTGTGCAAACCAGCCTGCGCCGCGCGCGCTTCGATGAACGCGCGCTGCCCATGCGAGTTCGAAAGCGCGACGACGCGCGAATTCGGATACCGCGCCGCCAGCCATAACGACAGTGAACCCCAGCCGCAGCCGAGATCGAGTATCCGCTGACCGTCGGCGAGTTCCGCACGCTCGGCATAGCGTTCGAGCATGGCCGCTTCGGCTTGCGCGAGCGTTTCGCCACCGGTCGGATACAGGCAGCACGAATACTTCAGATGCGGTCCGAGATGCGCGTGGAAAAACGACGCCGGCACCTCGTAATGCTGCGTGTTGGCCGCTTGCGTTTCGATGGCGACCGGACTCGCGCGCAGATCGTCGAGCAGACGGTTGAACCGTTGCGCGCGCAACTCGCCGTTGTCGACCGCTTCATCGCGTAGGCGCTGACGCATCAACTGACGCATGCCGAAACGGATCACGCCGTCGGGTAGCCAGCCGCGTTCGCAACTTTGAATGAGCCAGCCATCGGCGGAGTCGGCGGGCGACGACGGCGGCATCGTGTGGTCAGTGGTGGAAAGACTCATGAGGCTGACTCCTTGGCGTTTCTTTTGGACTCTTTCGAAGGCGCGCTTGCGCCCGGCTTGCGTCTTCAATGCCGTCTTCAATGCCGCGGCGGCCACGGAATCAGCGCGCTGGTGGTGCGCATGTAGTCGCCGTAACCGGGACGCCGTTTTGCCATGCTTTCTTCGAGCAGCGGAATACCGGAGAGCTTCAGCAACAGAAACGCCATCAGCACCGGCGGCAACAGCGTGAACCAACCCCACGGCGTGCCGATCGACAACGCGATATACGCGAGCCAATGCACGCATTCGAAGAAATAATTCGGATGCCGCGAGTAACGCCACAAGCCGACGCGGCACACGGCGTCGCGATTGGCCTGATCGGCCTTGAAGTTTCGCAACTGGCGGTCGGCCATCGCTTCGCCGGCCACGGAGACGATCCACACCACGACGGCTAGCAGCATCCAGCCGACGGCAGGCGCAGTGCCGCGGTACGACGGCACCAGAAACGCGATCGACAGCAACATCGAAATCACGACTTGCAACTGGAAAAACCAGAACATCCGGCTTGCCGCCTTGTCGCCCCATTCTGCGCGGAAGCGGCGATAGCGCGCATCTTCCGGCTTGCCGGCGTTGCGTTTCCACAGATGCGTGCCGAGCCGCGCGCCCCAGACCAAACCGCCCAGCGCGGTCAGTGCGCGCGCGACGGGGTCGCCGGTGCCGAGCACCGCGTAGAGCACCGCCACGAGGCCCAGCGAATACGCCCAGATGGGATCGACCATGCCGGCGTTTTCGCTCCTCAACTGCCACGCCCAGACGGCGCTGAAAAGCGCGATGAGTCCGATCAGGGCAATCACGGCGGCGGCAAGTGGCGGCATGGTTTCCTCATTCGACGGCGATGCGGGTTATGCGCGGCGACGGTGGTATCGGATGCGTACGATGCGCCCGCTAATCCTTGTCGCCCGGCGACGCAAAGCCCGGCTTGCCCACCTGATCCGGCCGCTGCGGCACGCGTCTGAATCGCGACGTGTCATAGCCCATCGCATCGAGCCGCGCAAGCAAGGCCCGATACGTGTCCTCGCTCATGTCCGGCTCGCGCGAAAAAATCCAGCCGAGGTTTTTGCCCGGATAGCCGAGGATCGTGTAGCGATAGTCTGGGTCGACGTAAAGCGTCAGTTGCGTCACGCGGATGGGCCAGAACAGCTGCACGCTCCACTCGCCGCCGTCCTTGCCGGGCACGGGCGTGTCGAGAAACTGATAGTGCTTTTCCTCGGCGTCGAAGCGCTTCTTGCGGGCGTAGTACGAATCGTCGATCTTGCCGTCCGCGCGCAGTGTCCATTCGGCGCGGCTCGCCACCATGTCGCGTTCGGCGAAATACGGAATGTTCGCGATGACGTACCAGCGGCCCATGTAGCGCGGCAAGTCGACGGGCACGGTGGCGAGCGGTTCGCTCGCGCGCGGGTTGGGATTGGGCGGATCGTTGGAGCAGGCCGTGAGTGATAGCAGCAGAACGCTTGCAGCGCCGGCAGCTGCAGCGCTGACGTAGGCAACTCGGCGCATGGCAAGGGCCTCGAACGTGGCGGCAATACACCTATTACGTTCGACCAGGCCGTCTGGATGCGTGCGCCGCTCTCCGCAAGAAGGCGCATACCGATAACAGAATGAAAGCGGCAAATGATGCTAAATTGGCCCGACTGCAGACTTCAATTCCTGAATCGACCGAATGGAAAACATGAGCGGGATCGTCGCCTTCGTGCAAACGGCCGAAGCGTCCAGCTTCGTCGGCGCGTCGCAGCGGCTCGGCCTGTCGCCCTCCGCCGTCGGCAAAAGCGTCGCGCGGCTCGAACAACACCTCGGCGTGCGGCTGTTGCAGCGAAGCACGCGGCGCGTCAGCCTGACCGACGACGGCGAGCGCTTCTACGAACGCTGCCGGCAGATTCTCGACGCGCTGAGCGAAGCCGAAGCGATGATGCTGCAAGCCAACGCCGCGCCACGCGGGCGCCTGCGCGTGACTTTGCCGACCATCGGCTACCGCTTCCTGCTGCCGATCCTTCCGGAATTCGCCGAGCGCTATCCCGAGATCGACCTCGAACTGGATTTCAACGACCGCATCGTCGACGTGATCGAAGGCGGCTTCGACGCCGCGGTCCGCAGCGGCGATCTGCCCGATTCGCAGTTGATGGCCAAGCGGCTCGGCCCGTTCCGCTTCGTACTGTGCGCGTCGCCGGGTTATCTGCAACGGCACGGCGTGCCGCTCGCGCCGGCCGATCTCGCGCAGCACGCGTGCTTGCGCTTCCGCTTTCCGACCTCGGGCAAATTGCAGCACTGGGCGTTTCGAGGACTTCCTGAAGACGCGACCGCGCGCTTTCCGACCGCGCTGACCTGCAACAACATGGAAGCCCTGCGAGCGGCGGCGGAACTCGGTCTGGGCGTGGCCTACATGCCGGATTTTCTGGCTCGCGACGCGATCCGGGCGGGAACACTGCAAAACGTGCTCGACGACCATCTGGCGCATGCAGGACAGTTTTCCGTGCTCTGGCCATCCAGCCGGCAACTGTCGCCGAAGCTGCGCGCGTTCGTCGATTTTCTGTCGGAGCGCTTGTTTAGCGCAGCTTAGCGACGATACAAGCGGCGTGATCCGGTTAGCGTTATCGTGTCCGCAACGCCCGCTCCCGCGTGAATTCCCTCATGCCTACCCGCTCAAACGCCGCATTCACCGCCTTGCTCGCCGCCGCCCTATTCGGCGCGACGACACCGCTCGCCAAGACGCTGCTCGGCTCGCTCTCGCCGTTCCTGCTGGCTGGGTTGTTCTATCTCGGTAGCGGCTGCGGCCTTGCCGCGGTGATTCTGGCGCGCCGGCTAAAAGGCGGCGGCGCCGGCCAGCCGGTCGGCCACAGCCATTTCCCGTTGCGCGAAGCCCCCTGGTTGGCCGGCGCGATCGCAGCCGGCGGCGTCGCCGGGCCCGCTTTACTGATGCTGGGTCTGCAAACGACGCCGGCCGCCACAGGTTCACTGCTGCTGAATCTGGAAGGCGTATTCACCGCGTTGATCGCGTGGATCGTGTTTCGCGAGAACGTCGACGTGCAGGTGTTCCTCGGCATGGCCGCGATCGTCGCGGGCGGCGTGGCGCTGTCATGGCAGCCGGGCGCGGCGGGACTGCCGCCCGGCACGCTGCTGCTGATCGGCGCCTGCGCGTGCTGGGCCGTGGACAACAATCTCACGCGCAAGGTGTCGGCTCACGATGCAATGTTCATCGCCTGCATAAAAGGACTCGTGGCCGGTTCGGTGAACGTGGCGCTCGCGCTCACCCTCGGCGCCGCATGGCCGAAGCTCTCGACCGTCGCGCTCGCCATGCTCACCGGCTTTGCGGGCTACGGCGTGAGTCTCGTGCTGTTCGTCGTCGCGCTGCGCAATCTCGGCACCGCGCGAACCGGTGCATATTTTTCGGTTGCGCCGCTATTCGGCGTGACTTTATCCTGGCTACTGTGGCCCGAACTGCCGCCGCCGCTTTTCTGGGTCGCTGCAGCGCTGATGACGCTCGGCGTGTGGCTGCACATTCGCGAACGTCATGAGCATCCGCACACGCACGATCCGCTCGAGCACTCGCATCGTCACCGGCACGACGCGCATCACCAGCACGAGCACGACTTCGCGTGGGACGGCGACGAGCCGCATACCCATCCGCACCGCCATGCACCCATGACGCACGCGCATGCGCATTTCCCGGATATCCATCACCGGCACACGCATTGATTTTTCGGCCAGCCGTGCAGCACGGACGCTTGCTGCATCGCAAGACAAAAATCTCTCTGAAAAAAAATCATGCGATAGACCGATTCAATTGGCATCGCCGCGCATCGCATCCTGTAATGAAACTCCTGTTGTCCGCGTGCCATCCGCCCAACCTGTCCGCACCTTTGGAGAGATCCATGTCACAACCCGAGCCTAATGTTGATGAATTAGTGAAAAGCATCGCCGAAGAAACCGACACGCCGGCGGAAACGGTCTCGAAGATGTACGCGGACACCTTGGCCAACTACCGGCACGACGCGCGTGTATTCGATTACGTGCCGCTCTTCGCCGCGAAAAAAGTACGCAACCAGCTTCGCGACAGTTCGAATCGCAAACACTGACACGGCGGCGCGCGGAGACCACCGCCTGCTGAATCGCAATTTTTTTCGCCTCGACCGACTCGCGCAAAAATTCACATAACGCGCACCGATTTTTTTCCCGCTGATAGACTCTCGCCCAGAACCATCGACTCGGGGGAGTTGGCATGCGGGTAACGATCGTAGGCGCGGGCATCGCCGGTTTGAGCACGGCGTGGTCGCTCTCGAAACAGGGACATGACATCACGTTGATCGAGCAGGGCTCGATTCCAAATCCACTCGGCGCGTCGGGCGACCGGCATCGCATGATTCGTCGCGCATATGGCGATGCGGACGGTTATGCCCGAAACATCGAAGAGGCGTTCGATAGCTGGGACCTTCTGTGGAACGATCTCGGCGTGTCGCACTATGCAAATTGCGGCGTGCTCGGCATTTCGCAATTCGCGGGCGATGGCGCCGAACAGTTTCGCAACGGCCTCGACCGCATGGGATTCGAGTACGAAAGGCTCGAACCCCTCGAAGCAGCGGCGCGCTACCCGTTTCTCGACCCAGCCACGTTTCGTTACGCCTACCTCGATCACGACGGCGGCGCACTTTTCAGCGAACGCATTGCACGCGATATGAAAGCGTGGCTCAAGATGCGCGGCGCCGACATTCGCATGCACACCAAGGTGCTCGCGGTCGACCCTCAGACCGCTTCCGTGCGCATCGAAAACGACGTGATCGTGCATGCGGACCGGCTCGTGGTCACCGCGGGCGCATGGACGCCGCAATTGTTTCCCGCGCTTGCCGAAAACCTGATGACGTATCGCAACATCGTCGCCTATCTGGAGCCGCCCGCGGATCTGGAAGACGCGTGGTCGACGGCGCCCGCGATCGTCGATATCGGCGGCGCGAGCGACGGCTATGTGCTGCCGCCGCTCGACGGCATTGGTCTGAAGTTTGGCGCGGGCATCAATAAATCACGCGCGCCGGACCCCGACGCGAATCGCGTTGCCGCGCCCGGTGAAGGCGACCGCTTGCGGCGGCTGTTTGCGCCGCCATTCAGCCGCATCGACGAATATACGGTATCCGAAGTAAAAACCTGCGCGTACACGTTCACGGCGGATAACCGTTTCTTTTCGAAGCGCATCGGCAACACGCTGGTGGTGTCGGCTTGCTCGGGGCACGGCTACAAATTCGGTGCAGCGGTGGGGCGGCGCATCGCGGAAACGCTGGAGACGGACGACGACGCCACGCTCGCGCGTTGGCTCAGAGCCGAGACGGCCTGAACGTTTTCCTCGATTCACAGTTGGTGGCTCCACATTCTGAACGTACTGTGGATCTAACAATAGCGCCGCAAATTTTCTATGCTGGCGGTTCAGCAGTCTTCTTCCGACCAGGAACCGCACATGTCCGATTCGATTCAAATCCGCCCCGTCGTCCCCGGCGACTTCGATGCATGGCTGCCGCTATGGGATGCCTACAACGCGTTCTATGGCCGCTCGGGCGAAACCGCGTTGCCGCGCGAGATCACGCAAATCACGTGGGAACGTTTTTTCGACGGCTACGAGCCGATGCATGCCATGGTGGCTGAACGCAACGGCCAGTTGCTCGGCCTCGTGCACTTCCTGTATCACCGTCACACGACGATGAAAGGACCAATCTGCTATCTGCAAGACCTCTACACGCTAGACTCCGAGCGCGGCAGAGGCGTTGGCCGCGCATTGATTGAAGCCGTGTATGAGCGCGCCAAAGCCGATGGTTCGCAACGCGTCTACTGGCAAACGCAAGAGACGAATCAGACGGCGATGAAGCTTTACGACAAGGTTGCGGACCGTTCGGGCTTCCTGGTCTATCGCAAAGCCTTGTGATGCCGCGCGGCGGGCTCGCCTAGCGCGCTTCCCGCTCGTCTCGCCGTGCCGCGCGCTCTGTGCGGCACACTGCTTTTATCTCCGACCGATCTCGTGGCCACCATGCGCCGCGCATTGTCCGGTCCGATTTCCGCCGCCTTCGTTTCCCGCGCCGCTCAAGTTTGCGTGCGGTCTGCCGTTATCGCCATTGGACGGAGCTACACCCGGCTCCACGCGGTTCATCAGCGAAAACTTGGGCGATCTCCTCATGGAGGGGCGCAAACGAATCGGAAACTGTACATGCCTTCGATCATCGGCATCGATCTTGGAACCACGCATAGTCTTGCGGCAATCTGGCGCGACGACCGCGCCGTGCTCATCCCGAACGCGTTAGGCGAGACGCTCACGCCCTCGTGCGTCTCCATCGACGGCGATGGCTCGATCCTCGTCGGCCGCCCCGCTCATGACCGCCTGCATACGCATCCCGAGCGCACCGCCGCCAACTTCAAACGCTATATGGGCACGAGTCGCACCGTGTCGCTCGGCACGCAGTCGCTGCGTCCCGAGGAGTTGTCCTCGCTGGTGCTCAAGTCGTTGAAGGCCGATGCCGAAGCGTTTCTCCGCGAAACAGTCAGCGACGCCGTGATCGCCGTGCCCGCCTATTTCAGCGACGCACAACGCAAAGCCACGCGCATTGCCGGCGAACTCGCCGGCCTGAACGTGCTGCGCCTCGTCAATGAACCGACCGCGGCCTCGCTCGCGTACGGCGTGCATCAACGCGACAGCGAGCGCAAGTTTCTGATCTTCGATCTGGGCGGCGGCACCTTCGACGTCTCTGTGCTCGATTTCTTCGAAGGCGTGATGGAAGTGCGCGCCAGCACCGGCGACAATTTTCTCGGCGGTGAGGATTTCACCGATGCATTGGTCGAGTTGTTCTGCCAGCGCAACGGACTCAAGGTCCAATCGCTCACGCCGGTTGCCGCGCAACGTCTGCATCAGCAGGCCGAGCGCGCGAAACGTCAGCTCACGCAGAACGGCGTCGACAGCGTCACGCTCGAACTCACGATCGGCGACCACGCGCACACGCTCGAACTCGACGCGGCCGCAGCGGAGCGCACCTGCGAGCATTTGCTGCAACGGCTGCGCAAACCGGTGGAACGTGCATTGCGCGATTCGAAGATTGCCGTCGCCGCGCTCGACGAGATCATCCTCGTCGGCGGCGCGTCGCGCATGCCGATGGTCCGCAAGCTGGTCTCGAAGATGTTCGGCCGCCTACCCGCCGGACATTTGAATCCGGACGAAGTGGTCGCGCTCGGCGCGGCGGTGCAAGCCGGACTCGTCGGACGCGATGCCGGGCTCGACGAAATGGTGCTGACCGATGTCGCGCCCTATAGCCTCGGTATCGACACAGCCATGCAGGTCGGGCCGGCTCAGTTCGTGCCGGGTCACTTTCTGCCGATCATCGAACGCAATACGATCGTGCCGGTGAGCCGTATGCAGCGCATTTTCACGGTGCGCGACCGTCAGCAGATGCTGAGCATCAAAGTGTTTCAGGGCGAAGCGCGTTTGACCACGGACAACGTGGCGCTCGGTGAATTCACGCTCGAAGTGCCGCTCAAGGCAGCGGGCGAAGCAGGCGCGGATGTGCGCTTCACATACGACATCAACGGCGTGCTGGAAGTGGAGGCCACTGCGTTTCCGGGCGGCGTAAAACGCGCGATGGTGATCGAAGAAAATCCCGGCGTGATGACACCGGAAGAAATTCGCGAGCGACTTACCGCGTTGAGCGCATTGAAGATCCACCCTCGCGATCAACTCGAGAACCGGACGCTGCTGACGCGCGCCGACCGTGTCTATGAAGAAACGCTCGGCGATCATCGGCAATATCTGGCCGCGCATATCGCCCGCTTCCAGGCACTGATCGAGCGCCAGAACGCCGATGAAATCGCGCAGGCGCGCGGTGAGCTGAGCGCGCTGCTGGATCGCTTCGATGTACATGTGACTTACTGACCGGCCATGAATACCATCTCGAACAATCAATGGCCTTGGGATGTGCTCGGCATCGAGTCGAATGCCGACGAGCGGGCGGTCCGTCGCGCTTATGCGCGGCTGTTGAAGCAGCAACGTCCAGATCAAGATGCCGAGGCTTTTCAGCGTCTGCGGTACGCGTACGAGTCGGCGTTGCAAATGGCGAGTGGCGCGATCGCGAAAGAAGTAGCCGCGGTACCAACAGCGAACGCGTCTTGCACTGAACCCGAGCGTTTGATCGCAACTACGCGGAAGTCTGCAACCACGCCGGCGACGTCCCACGTTACGGTCAACACTTCGGAAGTCGAGGCCGCCGTCCGCGAACCCGACGCTTTCGAAACCGCCGTCCAGCTCTGGCAAAACTTCATCGCGCAAACGGACGACCTCGAGTCGCGCCGCTCCTTGCAGGATCTGTTCGCCGCCGTCGTCAACATTGCGACGCGCGATGAACTCGAATGGCAGGCGCTGTGTCATTGTCTGAACGAGGACACGCCGGCCATGCTGCGCATGAATTTGAGCGCGGTTCTCGGCTGGCGGGACAACGCGGCACATCTACGACGGCGCAACGCGGCCATTGCCACGCTCGCGCTGAACCGCGTGTTCGCCGACGAGGACTACAACGCGCTGCGCCTGCGCTTCACGAACGCAATGGCATTGCTCGAAGGTCCGTCGCCGCAATTGGCGGCCGGCGCGCGAGCACTGCTTCGTGCCGGCGTGCGCGCAGAGATGGAGCAGTTATTGACCGCGCTTGGTCGCTACCATCCGAATGTCGTGCGGCTGCGGCTCGATGCCGAGAAAGTCGATTTTTGGGGACGTTGCCTCAAATTCCGCATCGGCGCGGGCCGTCTGTTCGGACCGGCGCTCGCCTTGAACGCGTGGTGCGGCTTGCTGTTCGCGGACGCTTCGCTGAAACCCAATAGCAGCCGATGGTTCGATCAATGGTCGCTCGCTCAGTTGGGCATTCTTCTGTCGACGCTGATGCTCGCGCTGGTAACGGTCGCCGCTACGACCGTGCTGCTGTCCGAGCCTCAGCAACAGCGGCTGCGAGCGTTGCGCTCGATCGGTTGGCTGCGTTATGGCTGGATTCCCGTGTGGCTCGGTGCGACAACCGTTGCGCTGTGTGAGGACGGCAGCGGCCGTTCGACATCGATCGCGATGGCCACGCTGAGCGTCTGTACGATCTGGGCCGCGTTGATTCACGGCTGGCCGCCTATCAAGGAGCTCGCGATACTCGCCGCATTCAGCGCGACGGCGTTGGGCTTTGCGGGCCACTGGATCGCGACGGATTCGCATGCGTGGCTGATGCCTTATGCGCATGGTGTGCTGTTCGCGTTCTTCATTTCGTTTTCGCAAGCGGAATGGCGCGGATGGATCGCGCGTCGGCCGCGGTTGTTGTTTTGGGTTTGCGCGCCTTTGTGGTTCGCTGGATTCGCAGCGTTGATCGTATTGCTATTGCAGCGCGAAGTGCGTGCGACGCAGTTCGCGTGGGCGTTGTTTACGGTGATGTCGGCGGCCGGCGGCGTGCTGGCGACGACGCGCTGGAACGATCTGCGCGCAGCGATACCGGCGTTTTTTCGCGGGTATGCGAACCTTGTGTGGATGGCGCTGGCGATTTATAAGCCGGACATCATCGCATGCGTGAGTGCGGGGTTGATGAGTATCTGGGTTATTGAGGGGATTAGGCAGCGGCGAGAAGCGCGCCAGGCGACGCGGTAATCACCCCCCAAAAAAAACGAAGGGGCACACCACCCAGTGCGCCCCTCGTCTCCCAGCTAATCGCGGTACTACGACATCAACCGCCCACCAAACTCAAACAGTAAAAAACCTCAAGCCTCCAGTTGCTCCAGCACCTTCCCCTTGGTTTCAATCCCAAGAAAGTGCACCGCCACCGCCGCAAGAAACGGCACCGCCGCGAGGATATAGAACGCCACCTGCAAATTCCCGCCGATCATCGTCTTCGACACGATAGCCGGCGCGAAGATCGCCGCCACCTTCAGCCACGCGCCGCCGACGCCGCACCCCATCGCACGGATACTCGTCGGATACAGCTCCGGCGTGTACACATAAGCCGTGATGAATCCGCAAGCCAGGAAGCCCAGCGAGAACGCGCAGCACGTCGCCACGACATACACCGACGAATCGTGGAGCACACCCGCCAGCAGCAGCGAAATCGCACACGCCACGAACGACAGATTGATAATCGGCTTACGTCCCACCTTGTCGACCAGCAACGCGCAAGTCAACGAACCCACCACGCCGAGCACCGAAGCCGCCACCGCAAGATTCAACGCAAGTTGCAACGGCGCGTGATAAATCGTGCGGTAAATCGTCGGCAGCCACGTCGAAAGACCGTATTGAATGAAGCCGCAAGTGATCCACAACATCGCCACAGCCAGCGTGCGCTTCAGATACGCGGGACCGAACAGGTCGCCCATGCGGCGCTTCGGATGACGATTGGCCATCGCTTCGAATTCAGCCGACTGCGTGACCGGCGGAAGTGGACCTTTGACCGCGCGTTCGAACGCATGCACCGCCACATCCGCGTCGGCCATCCGCTCACGTTCAGCGAGCCAGCGCGGCGATTCCGGCACGAGCTTGCGCAGCACGAAGAACAGGATCAACGGCATGCCGCCGATAAAGTACATGGCTTGCCAGCCGAAGCGCGGCACGATCCACGCACCCAACGCATTCGAAGCGAGCAGGCCGACCGGGAAAACGATTTCATACAACAGCACGAAACGGCCACGGCCATGCGCACGGCTGATCTCGTTGATGTAAGTCGCGGCCACCGGCAATTCGCCACCAAGCCCAAGCCCCTGAATCACGCGCAACACGACAAACGCCGCGAACGTCGGCGCAAAACCGCACGCAATGCTGGTGATGCCGATGATCCCCGAACTCAGCGCGATCGCCTTCACGCGCCCCTTGCGCTCCGCATACCACGGAAAAACGAACGCGCCGATCAGTTGCCCGACCGAACCGGAGCCGATCAGAAAGCCGATTTCCCACGGCGTCAGATGCCACTTCGCGATTAGGATCGGCAACGTGGCCGCGATCGCGATCACATCGAAGCCGTCGAAGAACGTCGCGAGACCGATCAGTATGCGCGCGCGCACCTGCATCGCATTCTTGGGCAAGCGCTCCAGACGCGCGATGATCGAGCCCCGGGTCACAGGGCCTGAGACACCGGCGCTGCTGCGGTCCCCCATGGTGTTGTCGATGGTTCTCATGCCGTTGTGCCGTCCGTAGATGTGGTTAGGCAAGCGCCGTTGAGGCGTCGGTCAGGGTGGCAAGGTCGATGGTTCGGCCTTGGTTCATCCATTTGCGCGACAGTTTCAGTTCGCGCGGCGTATTGATGGCGATCACACCGCGAATCGCGCTGTCTTCCAGATGGAACAGCGTGGCGCGTTTGCCCCGCAAGTCGCCGCGCACGGCGAGTTGTGCATCGCCTGGAATGTCGCCGAGAATCTGCAGGTTCACGTCATACTGATCGGACCAGAACCACGGAATATCCGCATACGGTTCGAAGGTGCCGAGCAATGCCTTCGCGACGGCAATCGCCTGGTTCTGCGCATTGGCCCACGATTCGAGCCGCACGCGGCGCTTGAGCCACGCGCTCGGATGGTTGGCGACGTCGCCACACGCGAAAATGCGCGGGTCGTCCGTGGCGCCGAAATGATCGACCACGATGCCGTCTTCCACCTTCACGCCCGCGGCTTGCGCCAACGCCGTGTGCGGCGTGAGACCGATGCCGGCCACCGCAAAATCGGCGTCGAGCGTCGAGCCGTCCGCGAACGTGGCGCGAATGCGATTGGCGTCGTGCGGATGATCTTCGAGCGCGGTGAGCGAAGCGTTCAAACACACGTCCACGCCGTTCGAGCGATGCAGGTCGAGCAGGAAACCAGACACCATCGGCGGCAACGAACGTGCGCACAGACGCGGCGCACCTTCCACCACCGTGGCCTCGACGCCGAGCTTGCGCGCCGTGGCCGCGACTTCGAGGCCGATCCAGCCGCCGCCCACCACCAGCACGCGCTTGCTGGCACGCAGGCGTTCACCCAAAGCAACGGCTTCATCGAGCGTACGCAAGTAGGCAATGTGCGAGGTCTTCACAAGCGACTCCGGCAACTTTCGCGCCGCACCGCCCGTCGCGATCACCAGACGGTCGTATTGCATTTCGCGGCCCGACCGCGTGCGCACGATGCGCTGCTCGCGTTCGATCGAAGTCGCGCAATCCGGCTGCCAGGCTTCGACGTTCAGCGCGTCGAAGTCGTCGGGCTTCACGAGCCGCACGGTGTCGATATCCGCTTCGCCCGCCAGCACCGCTTTCGAGAGCGGCGGACGTTCATACGGCAGATGGACTTCGTCGGCGATCATCACGAGGCGACCGTCGAAGCCTTCCTTGCGCAAGGTCTTCACGACCCAACCGGCCGCCTGACCGCCGCCGATCACGACGATCGTGCGCGGGGCTTCGAGTCCGGCATGGGCGGCTTGCGCCTTTGCGGCAGCAGCGTCAGTCATTTTTGCGCTCCGTCATGAACTTGCCTTCCGGCGCCTTCGCGTTTTTCTGGCGCCGTGTATTGCCGTCGATGCCGCCGTCGATCGCCCATTCGGCGAACACGGTCGGGCCCGGTTCGAAATCGCGCGGCTGCCAGTCGGGCGTGAGCTGGTCTTCGTCGGCGTAATACTCGATCAGGCCGCCCGCCGGGTTCTGGAAGTACCAGAAGTAAGCCGACGACACCGGATGACGCCCCGGCCCGAGTTGCGTGTCCCAGCCGCAGCGGCTGATATGCATGCCGCCGCCGAACACTTCGTGGATATCGCGCACGGTGAACGCGACGTGATTCAGGCCGCGCTTACCGTTGGGCAAAGCCAGCAGAAAAATGTCGTGATGGCCGCCGTGCGGCGCGCAGCGCATGAACGCGCCACGGCCCGGATAACGGTCGGACATTTCGAAGCCGAGCAGTTCCTGATAGAACTTTTCCTGTTCGGCGAGACGGTTCGTGAAGAACACCACGTGGCCCACTTCGACCGGCTCGGCGCGCTCGTAAATCGGCGACGGCTGATCGACGCGCAACGTTTGGCCCCACACGTTCGACGGCGAACCGTGAATGTCGAGCGCGCGCTTGCGGGTCACTTCGACGCGAATCGCCATGCCGTTCGGGTCGATGCAGCCGACGGCGTCGTCGGTTTCGAAATGGCCCGGCTGACTTGCGAAGCGCCCGCGCAATTCGTCGAGTTCGGCTTTCGTGGCCACGCCCCACGTTACTTCGCGCAGCGTCGGGCCTTCTTCGAACGCGGGTGGCAACGAGGGATCGTCAGCGTTCACAACGAGAATCGTGCACCCGTTCAGCGTTTCGAAGCGCGCCTGCGTTTCATCGTGCGCGACTTCCTTCAAGCCCCAGTCCGCGAAAAAGCGGCGACAGGTGGCGAGATCTGTCACGCCGTAAATAATCTGTTCAATGCCGAGAATCGTCATAACGTGCCTCTTGCGTATCTTGCGTATTAATTCGCCCACGCCAGCGGCGCGTCGTTCAAGCCCCAGTAGAGGCTCTTCTGTTGCATGTATTCGCGGATGCCGAGCCGGCCTTTCTCGCGTCCCATGCCGCTCTCTTTCCAGCCGCTGAACGGCGTCGAGATCGAGAACAGCTTGTAGGTGTTGATCCAGATGGTGCCGGCTTCCAGTGCGCGTGCGATCCGGTATGCGCGCTTGTAATCGCGCGTCCAGATGCCGGCGGCGAGGCCGAACACACTGTTGTTCGCTTCTTTCAGCAGCGAGGCTTCGTCGTCGAACGGCATCGCCACCAGCACCGGGCCGAAGATTTCTGCCTGGCAGATACGGGCGTTGTTGGTCAGGCCTTCGAGAATCGTCGGCTGGAAGTAGGTGCCTGCTTCGCGGCCATCGCCGACCGGGCGTTCGCCGCCGCACAGCAGGCGGCCGCCCTCTTCCAGGCCCAGCGCGACATAACGTTCGACGGTTTCGCGATGCGCCGCCGTAATCAGCGGACCCATCTGCGTTTGCTCACGCGACGGATCGCCGACACGCAGTTTGCGCGCGCCTTCCGCGAGACGCTTCATGAACGCGTCGTAGATCGAGCGCTGCACGAACAGGCGCGAACCCGCGATGCACGCTTCGCCCGACGAACTGAAAATGCCGTACAGCACGCCGTTGACCGCATGATCGAGATCGGCGTCGTCGAAGACGATGGTCGGCGACTTGCCGCCAAGCTCCAGAGACACCGGCATCAACTTGTCCGCCGCGATGCGCGCGATGCCGCGGCCCACTTCGGTGCCGCCCGTGAACGACACCTTCTTCACCAGCGGATGACGCACCAGCACGTCGCCGATTACGGAGCCTTTTCCGGGCAACACGCTCAGAACGCCCTTCGGCACACCGGCTTCTTCGCAAATGCGCGCCAATGCCAATGACACTAAAGGCGTCACTTCAGCCGGCTTCAACACGACTGCGTTGCCGCCCGCGAGTGCCGGCGCGAGCTTCTGCGCGTCCGATGCAATCGGCGAATTCCACGGCGTAATCGCGGCGATCACGCCGATCGGTTCGTAGATGCTCATCGTCAGATAGTCGCCGCGCGAGGGCGTGACTTCTTCGTCGAGCGTTTCGAGGCACGCCGCGAAATAGCGGAACGTGTTCGCGGCGCTCGCCACCAGCACGCGCGTTTCGCCAATCGGCTTGCCGTTGTCGCGGCGCTGCAGTTGCGCGAGCGCTTCGTGACGCGCCATGATCAGATCGGCGATGCGGTACAGAATCAGCGCGCGTTGATGCGGCTTCAAACCCGACCAGTCCGCGCGGCGCCATGCGATATCCGCCGCTTCCACGGCGTCGCGGGCGTCGTCGGCATTAGCCGTCGAGATTTCCATGTTGACCGACTGATCCGCCGGATACAGGCTTTTGTACGGGTTGCCGCGCCCTTGCCGCCATTCGCCGCCGATGAAAATATCGCCGGTGGGCACGAGGCTGGTATCGAAGTGAGTCATGTCGGTCATTCCGGTTTGCTTCAGCTAATCAACTGGGGCTTAAATCACGCAGCGCGCCGCGCGATTGCGTAGCGCACGCATCGCGCTGTACGCGGTCAGTGCGGACGTCTTGGGGTTATCCGGCAGCGGCTTGCCGCACATTTCCAACGACATCTCGCCGAATGCGCCGCGTGCCACGATGCGGTGCACGTTGCGCGTCACGTTCGGATCGGCGATCAGTCGAACCGTGGTGTGGTCGAGACCGAGGCCGGCTAGCGCGATCGTCGCGGCCACGTTGGCGTTCTTCGGATAGAGCCGGGCCGCTTCGCGCGCGCTGCCTTCGAAGATCACCTTCTCTTCATTCAGCGTGTGCAGATCGCAGAGCTGTTCCGCCGGCGTGCCGAGCCAACCCGTGGGCGGCTTGCGGCCGGTGTACAGCACTTCGTCGAGACCGCCGAGCTTGGCCGCGGCTAGCGCATCCACGCCGCCGATCGCGCCGGAGAGCAGCGTCAACGTGGCGTCGCCTTCATCGGCGGCTGCCGAGAGTGCGTCGAGCAGCAGCATGTCGGACAGCGCGCCGATGGATGCGACCGCGCAGTCCGTGCCGGCCTTCAGCAACGGAACCACGTGATCGACCAGTGCGCTATGTCCCGCGCATTCCAGCGCGAAATGCGGCTGGCTGCTCAACGCGGACACGGAGGCCACGACATCCACCGAGTCGCCCACTACTTCACGCACCGAAGCCATGTGGCGCTCCGGCACGATCACGTGCGACACGCGCACCGTCGGATCGGCGGCGACCGAGCGATACACCGCCTGGCCAATCGCGCCGAAGCCGATCATCGCGACGTCGACGGGTGCGTGATGCCCCGCGTAGCCCGCGTCACGCATGTTCCGGCTCCTGTTCCTTGACCGGCGGCCCCGCGAACGCGGTGGCGAACGAGCCGACCGACAGCATGTCCACTTCGACCAGCACCGGACCCGTTTTCGCCATACCTTCGCGAATGATCGCGTCGGCCTGGTCGAGCGATTTGATGCGGTAGTGCGTGAGCTTCAGGCTTTCGCAGAACTGCGCGAAATCCGGCTGATGCAGATCGACGTAGCAGCGGCGGCCACCGTATTGCGCGTCCTGAATGTTGCGGATCACGCCGTAGCACTGGTCGTTCATCAGCACGATCATCACGTTGGCGTTTTCCTGCACGGCCGTCGCGAGTTCGCCCACGTTGACCATCAGGCCGCCGTCGCCGACGAGGCACACGGTCTTCGCCGCGCTACCCGCGAGCGCCGCGCCGATGCCCATCTGCATGCCTTGGCCGATGCCGCCGCCGAGCGCGTGAACACCTGCACGCGGCGAGAAAATCTTCAGCATGCGGTTGCCCCACGTGCTGTTCGAGATCGTGACGTCGCGCACCCAGTTGTAGTCGCGGCCCACCGCCGACTGCAGCGCGTCGACGAGACGCTTGTACGGGCCGAGGCCCTTGCCCACATCGGCGACGGCGCTTTCGCGCGCGGCAGCGAGATCCTGCGCGAAAGTCGGGTCGACCTTCAGACGACCTTCGAGCAGCGTTGCAAGTTCTTCGAGTACCGAAGATGCATCGCCGTGAATGAACATCTCGTTGCGATAGCCGCGGTTATCGGCGAGCGCGTCGGCGTCGATGCGATACAACGGTTGCGGCAACGCGAGCTTGTACTTCAGCGTTTCATTGCCACGCAGACGCGAACCGACCACCACCAGCGCGTCGCAGGTCTTGTAGAAGCTCTCGACCGCCGTGTGCACATTGAACGCGCCGAGCGTGGCCGGATGATCTTCCGGCAGCACGCCACGGCCTTGCACGCTGGTCACGACGCCGAAGCCCAGCGCCACCAGACGCTCGACCGCCTGGGTCGCGTGACGCGTGCCGCCGCCCAGCCACAGCAACGGGCGCTTGGCCGTCGCCAATGAATCGGCGAGTTGCGCGACGCGCTGCTTGCAATGCGTGAGCGTCGTGATGTGCGGCGCGGCCAGATCGGCGGGCCATTCGACTTCGGCGGCCTGAATGTCGATCGGAATCTCGACGCTCACCGGACCGCTCGGCGCGGTTTGCGCGACACGCACGGCTTCGCGGATAGTCGGCAGCGCGGTTTCAACGGAACGCACGCGAAACGCGGCCTTCGAGATCGACGACAGCATCGACAGTTGGTCCGGTGCTTCGTGGATATACGCGAGGTCCTGATCGAGGTATTCGGTTTCGATCTGGCCCGTGACGTGCAGCAGCGCGGTGCCGGCGGTCAATGCTTCGACCATCGCGCCCGCTGCGTTGCCCGCCGCGGTGCCCGTGCTGGTGAATGCAACGCCGAGGCCGCCGGAGACGCGCGCGAGGCCATCAGCCATGTTCACCGCGCCGGCTTCGCCGCGCGCGCCGACATAGCGGATCTTGCCGCGGTTATGGATCGCGTCGAGGATCGGCATGTTGTGGATCGAGATCACGCCGAATGCGGTTTGAACGCCGCATTGCTCGAGAAAGGCGGCGATCAGTTCGCCAATGGTGGTTTTGTTAGACATGTCGTGCAACGCCTCCAGAAACATCGATATGACTGCCCGTCGTATAGGACGACAGCGTCGTAGCCAGATAAAAGAGCGCTTGAGCGGCTTCTTCGGGGCGACCGAAGCGGCCTAGCGGAATGTTTTTCTTGCGCGCCAGCTCGGCCGTCCAGTCTTCCCAGCTCTGGCCCGGCTGCGCTTCTTTTGCGTAACGGCGGCGCCATTGACCCGATTCGACGATGCCGATCAGAATCGAATTGACGCGGATGCGCTGCGGCGCGAGTTCCACCGCGAGCGACTTGAGCAGGTTCTGCACGCCGGCGCGCGCCGACGAAGTCGCCACCATGTGCGGCTCGGGTTGCAACGCCAGCAGCGAGTTGACGCAGACCACTGAAGCGCTTCTGCTCACCCCAGCCGAGTCGCGCAGCATCGGCAGAAATGCGCGGGTCGGGCGAATCACGCTGAAGTACTTCAGGTCGAGTTCTTCGCGCCAGGCGTCGTCGGTGGTGTCGGCAAAAGTGGACACGCGGCCCTGGCCAGCGTTGTTCACCAGCATGTCGGTGCGGCCGAAGCGCGTCTGCACCGCTTCTGCGAAAGCCTTCACGTCGTCGGCGTCGAGTACGTCGCAGCGGCGGGCAAGCAACTGCGCGTTCGGAAACTGCGCGTTCAGCGCGGCTTCCGCTTGCGCGAGACGTTCGGTGTCGCGGCCGCAGATCGCGACCGAGGCACCCGCCCGCAGAAACAGTTCGGCGGTCGCGAGGCCGATGCCGGACGAACCGCCCGTCACCACCGCTACCTGTCCGGTCAAGTCGATTTGGATCATCAGAGTCCCAATGCTTTCATGTAATTGCTGCCCGCCTTCGGGCCACCCTTCGGCCGATAGTTGAGCCGCTGCGAAAGTTCGTCGGCCGCGCGGCGGACCTTGTCGATCAGGCCGCTATCGAGCAGCGACGCATCGATCTCGTGGCGCGGAATCGTCGTCGTGATCACGGCGACGATGCGGCCCGTGTCGTTGCGCACCGGCGCGCTCACCACCGAAATGCCGCGCTCGAACGACGACTCGCTGATCGCGAATCCGCGCATCGCATCGTCGCGAATCCGTTCGTACAGATCGTCTACGGTGACCGGCGTCTGCTTCGTGTAGCGCTCGAGTTCCGGCTCGGGATAGAGCTTCTTCAGCTCGTCGAGCGTCATGTCGCCCATCAGCACCTGGCCATGTGTTGTGGCATAGGCCGGCAGACGCGTGCCCACGTTGACCTTCACCGAGCTGAAAATCGGCGCATGGCTTTGTGCCTTGGCGACGAACACGACGTCACGTCCATCGCGAATCACGATGTGACTCGTGAGGCCGGTTTCCGTACGCAGCGCCTCGATAATCGGCAGACCGAGGTCGGTCAATTCGAGCGAGCTCAGATACTCGAAACCGAGCCGCAGCACCGCGACGCCGAGGCGATAGTTGCGGTCCTTGTCGGCACGCTCGAGAAAGCCGAGCGATTCGAGCGTTTGCAGCAGACGGAACACTGTCGTGCGAGGAATCTTCAGGCGCTTGGATAATTCCGGTGCGCCGAGAACCGGTTCGCGCGGCGAGAACTCCGTGAGAATCTTCAGACCGCGTTCGAGACCCGGCACCCGGTAGGCGGTGTCGCCGTTGGTGTCGTTGCCGGGGTCATTGCGGACTTCGTCCGCGTCGCGCTCGGCGTTAATTGTGTCGGGCGTGTCGGGCGTCATTCATTGGCTCCGTTGTCCGTCGCTCGAGCGACAGAACGTGTCGATGATCGCGGTGTACGCGGCGGGTGCTTCGATATAGCCGGCGTGCCCCGCGCGCGGCACGACCTGCAATTGGGTGCCCGCGGCCAGTGCGAGTCGCTCGCAGGCTTCGGGCGTCGTAATGGTGTCGTCGGCGCCGGCGGCCACGTTGATGCGGCCTGTGTAGCGCGCGAGGTCGCCGGCGAGATCGGCGTTGGCGAGCAGATGCGTCGCCTGCGCATAGCCGTGCGGGATCACGCGCGACATGTTCCAGCGCACCCATGCGCGCGCTTCGCCGCTTGCGTGAGCGGACAACATATTGGCGCTGCGTTTTTCGGCGAGGCCTTGCGGACCGAGTTCATTCAGCATCGCAAGACGCTGATCGCGCTTCGTATTGCGTACATCCGCCGACGCTGCGCCGTAGCCACCAGCGGGCGACAACAGCAGCAAACCAGCCACACGCTGCGGATGCGTCACGGCAAACGCGCCGGCGATAATCGCGCCGAGCGAATGGCCAAGCAGCACGCACCGTTCGATGCCGAGCGCGTCAAGCCACTCGTTCAATATGCCTGCGTAATCACTCGCCACCGGCGATTCAGCCGCGACCGGCGTGGATGCGCCATAACCCGGCGCATCCCACGCCAGCACGCGGCGCGTCGCGCCGAGTCCTTCGAACTGCTGCACCCACGAAGCCGCGCCCGAACCGATACCGTGCAGCAACACGAGCGGCAGCGCGCTGTTGTCGGCGCTATCCACTTCGCGATAGCTCACCGCGCGTTGCGAGGCCAGCCAGATCTGTTGCGCCGGAAAGCGCGCGAGGCGGGCTTCGAGCGTGGCGTGCTGATCGGCGCTATCGGTGATAGAGGACGGGACTGCGGACATGATTTCCTTCGCGGGTGTTTTGAAACCGGTACGACGGCTTAGCGCTTGAGCTTGGCCAGCGGCGAATCCGGCGGATACGTCGGCGTAATGGGCTTCGGCGAACCGAGCATCACGCACATCAACGCGTCTTCTTCGCCGACGTTGATTTCCGTGCGATACACGCCCGGCGGCACCGAAATCAGATCACGCTCGCCGAGGACCGCTTCCCACGTTTCGCCGTCTTTCTCGCAGATCACTTTCATCTTGCCGCGCAGCACGAAGAAGATTTCTTCGACATCCATATGAATATGACTCGGGCCGATGTTGCCGGCCGGGATCACCATCGTCGAGAACGTGAAGCCGCCTGCGGGCACCGTGTTCATGTCTTTCGCGACGCCCGTGCCGCCAGTGCCGACATAGCGCATTTGCGCACGGCGATACTTCGGGTCGTAGTCGGCCTGGAACTTCAACGCGTCCCAGTCATAGCGACGCGTTTCCAGGCGCGCGACGCGAGTGTCCAGCCATTGGGCAAAGCTCGCGTCCGCGGGTTGGTCCCACGATTTGCGTTCGATATCGGCGTCCGCCATCTCTTTCTCCTTTCGATTCGACAAGATCAATTCATCACGAAGCCGCCGTTGACCGGCAGCAATTGGCCGGTCACGAAGCGAGCGGCATCGGATAACAGGAACAGCACCGGCCCGGTGACGTCGTCGGGCACTTGTGCGCGCGTGAGCGCGCGGCCTTGCAAGTAATACTCGTGACGCTCGGCGGGCACGTACGCGGTCGCCTCGACTTCGGTCAGCCCCGGCGCGATCGCGTTGACCGTCACCTGATGCGCGCCGAATTCACGCGCCAGTGAGCGGGTCATCGAAATCACCGCGCCCTTGCTGGCGACATAAGCGAGCAGCTTCGGCGCGCCCCACATCGCCGTGTCCGAGGCGATGTTGACGATGCTGCCGCGGCCCGAGTCGCGCAGATACGGCAGCGCGGCAGTGCTCATCAGCCAGGTGCCGCGCACGTTGACGTTCATCACGGCGTCCCACGTATCGACAGACAACTCGTCGGCAAACTTGCCGCCTGAGTTGGTGATCGCCGCGTTGTTGATCAGGGCGTCGAGACCGCCGAGCTGCGCCGCGCCTTGCTCCGCGAATTGCTTGATGCTCGCGGGATCGGCGAGATCGAGCGGTACGTATGTGACCGCGTGGCCTTGCTCGGCGAGCGATGCGGCGAGCGCCTTGGCTTCTTCGTGCAGCACGTCGCCGAACACGACGCGCGCGCCGGCCTGCACGAGCGAGCGGACGAATGCCGCGCCGAGACCACGCGCGCCGCCCGTCACGAGGACGCGCCGGCCGTTGAGCACTGCGGACGCGTCGTTATGCATGGCTGTGGCCTGCATCTGCCGTTTGCGCGGCGCCTGACTTCGCGGCTTCAGCGCGATGTGCTTCCAGCGCGGCGAAGTCCTGCTGTGCACGCTGACGCAACATGCGGCGCACACGCGTCATGCCGACGTCGTGCTGATACAGGAACTCGTGATTGCGCGCGTTCGGCGCCATGCTTTCCAGCACGTAGCGGTCTTGCTCCAGCACGGCCCAATGCAGACCTTCCAGGCGGTTGCGGTACAGGAAGCGCCAGGCGTCGCGTTGCCAGCCCGACACCTTGCGGGTGCGCCAGAAGTACACCTGACAGTTGTCGCCGTCGACCGGCGTCGCAAAGCCGATGATCCCGAAGTTGCCGCCCGGGCCGAACTTCTTCTTGTAGGGAATCGCGAGGCGCATCCACAGCGTGCCGGTTTCGCCGAGTTCCACCCAGTCGAAATTCACGTCGCGCTGGCCGACCTTTTCGAACATCAGACCGGTTTCAGTCTTGCGCACGCGCATGTCGGCCTGCTTGTCGCCTTCGGCCATCGAGTGCGAGGTCGCGTGCAGATACGCGCCGTGCATCGGGTCCATCACGTTGTCGATCGCGTACTGGTAATTGCACTTCCAGTTCGACATGCACAGGAAGCTCGCGTATTCCTCGCCAACCAGCTCTTCCGGCAACACCAGCGGCGTCGGTTCCTTATGCGCTTCGTCGCCGAACCACAGAAAGATCGCGCCGGCATGCTCTTCGACCGGATATGACTTGACGCATTTCTGGCCTTCCAGCGGGCAGTTCGACACGGCCGGCACTTTGGTGACTTCGCCGCTGCCATCGATTTCAATGCCGTGATACCAGCACGCGACACTGCCGCCGAGGTTCCAGCCGAGCGACAGACGCGCGCCGCGGTGCGGGCAGCGGTCTTCGAGCGCGTGGACTTTGCCTTCCTTGTCGCGCCACAGCACGATCTGGTCGCCGAGGCGCGTGATGCCGACTGGCGCGTCGCCGACTTGCCAGCTCGGCGCAACGGGATACCAGTAGTTACGCAGGCCTTTGTCCAGATACGACTGGATCGGGTCAGCCGCGCCTTGAGTTGTATTGGGGGACGTCATGAAGAGACTCCGGATACGGATGCGATGAACGTGTTCGGGAAAGCGCGCTTATTCGGCGAGCAGGCGGAATTCAGCGGCGAGGCGGTCGGCGTTCCACGTGCTGCCTTCCGGGGTGCGGAAGCCGACGCGGTTCAAACCGTCGACCACTTCCTGCAACTCCACCGCGCCCGCTTCGAAAACTTTCTCGAGCGCATCGCCAAAGTCGTTTTCGTATTGCGTCGGCTCGGCCTTACGCGTCTGCCAGATGAAGTTCTCGGTCTCGCCCGGCTTTTCGATCACCCCCTTGCCGGCGACGTTGTTCGGCTGCGGCGCGAGCCACGGCTTCAGGAAGGGATTGAAATTCACGATTTGCTCTCGCATGTCATTCCACCTTGATCTGGATTTCTTCGCCGGCGAGACGCACCGAGTACATCTTCAGGTCGCGGCCACCGGGCTCTTTCAAGCATTTGCCGGTCGGGATATGGAACACGGCCTCGTGCAGCGGGCACTCGACGGTGTCGCCGTCGACAAAGCCCTGCGTCAGCAACGCGTACGCATGGGGGCAGACGTTTTCCAGCGCGTACAGCGCATCGCCCACCTTGTAGATGCCGATCTCCGTGCCGTCGAGTTTGAACTCGAGCGGCGCGTCATCGGACAGGTCGCCGGCATGGCCGGCGCAGCGCCATTGTTCAGTCATTTCTCGCCTTCTCCTGAAGCCTTATGTTCCATACAAGGAACATCAGTTCGTGTATGGATAATTATAGGAGCGGCTTCGACCAGAGAAAATAAAAATCTGGACTGGTAGGGGAAAACACCGAGTGTGGCGCTCTCAACACAGCATCGCGCGAGGCGGCGCGAATGGCTACGGCACTCGCCGAGCAGTGCAGGGCTTGGGTTTGAGCCAAATTTTCCGATGAATCCGGCCACCCTTATGCGGGTTTGTACGGGGTCCGAAAATTTATTTTGACTACTCTCAGACTCACTATAATTTTCCATAGGCGATACAGACGCCCATAGGTGGAACATAAAGCGGAGCAGTTTTGGCGCATAAACCCCAGAGCTGCATTCAACCCAAAGCAAGGATCAGGGACGACGAATCCGGCGAGAGCTATCCGTCGTGTGATCAGGAGAACCAACGGTGAAGCACATCATTGCGGCCGGCTTGACGGCAATCTGCGCAACGACAGGCGCATGGGCGCAGAGCAGTGTGACGCTATACGGCAGCCTGGATGCCGGTGTCGCGTATATCAGCAATGTAGGCGGCCATTCGAAGTGGATGGAAGAACAGGGCAACATGCAGCCTGACCGCTGGGGCCTGAAGGGGGTGGAAGATCTGGGCGGCGGCCTGAAAGCAGTCTTCCAGTTGGAAAACGGCTTCTATACGAACACCGGCGCGTTCGCTAAACCCGGCGTGCTGTTCAATCGCCAGGCGTTTGTCGGCCTGAGTTCGGACACGATCGGCACGGTGACGCTCGGTCATCAGACGCCGTTCAGCTTCGACGTGTTGGGTCCGCTGAGCACGGCCTATCTGGCGGCCAGCTGGTACGCGTTCCACCCGGGCAATATCGACGAGCTCGCTGACACGGGCGTGGTGCCGTTCGACAATTCGGTGAAATTCCGCTCGGCGAGTTTCAGCGGCTTCCAGGTTGGCGCGATGATGGGTCTCGGCAACACGACCAACTTCTCGACCGGCAAGACCTTGAGCTTTGCGCTTAGCTATGCGAACGGTCCGTTCAAGGCCGGTGCGACGTATGCGAACGAGCACAATCGCACACCGTCGATCGTCACGACGGGCATCACCAACTTCCAGGGCGTGCCTGCGGCCAACTACACCGCGGACAAGGTCGAAAACATGGGCGCGGGCGCGTCATACCAGTTCGGCAAGCTGCTGGTGCACGGTCTGTACACGCGCGTGAAGCTGGAGTCGGGCGGACACTCGGACACGTATCAAAGCTACGACGTCGGCGCGAATTATCAGTTCACGCCGTTCAACAGCGTGGCCGGCGGCGCTGCCACGACGACATTGGCGGGGCATCGCTGGACGCAGTTCGAGATCGGCGATATCTACGCGCTGTCGAAGTCGACGCAGTTGTATGTGAATGCGCTGTACGAGCGCGCCGGCTCGAATACGGATGCGGCGTTCTTTACGGCGGGTGTGTCGAGTGGACGGAACCAGACGATCATTCTGACCGGCATCCATCACTCGTTCTGAGGTTCTGCTGAAACCGCGATGTGGAGCATGCAGTCCGGCCGCAATCGCAGCCGGACTAGCGCTGAAGTGAATGCGGAAGTAGAGGCGGAATCAACCGGCCGCCACCGACTTGCGGCGAGCCTGAACCGCGGTCGGATCATCCGGGCGCGGCCGGTAGCTGAGTCGCTCGGACAGTTCGAGCGCCGCCTGGCAAACCGCGATGATGAGCGGCTCGCGCTCTTCGGCTTCGCCGATATCCGAACGCGGAATCGTCACGGTCAACGCCGCTGCGATCTTGCCGCTCTGCTCGCGCACCGGCGCGCTCACCACCGAAATACCTCGCTCGAACGACGCTTCGCTCACCGCATAACCGAGCGCCGCGCTCTCGCGCACTCTTTCGTACAGTTCTTCGACGGTGGCCGGCGTGCGTTCGGTGAAACGTTCCAGTTGCGGCTCCGGATACAACTGACGCAACTCCTCGAAGCTCAGATCGCCCATCAATACCTGACCGTGGACCGTCGCATGCGCCGGCAAACGCGTGCCGACATGCACCTTCACCGAACTGAACATCGGCGCATGGGTTTGCGCCTTGGCAACGAACACCACGTCGCGCTGATCACGGATCAGCAGATGTGTGCTCAGACCCGTGGCGTCGCGCAGGCGCTCGAGAATCGGCGTGCCGACATCGGTCAATTCGAGCGAACTCAGATATTCGAAGCCGAGCCTCAACACCGCGACGCTCAGGCGGAAATAGCGGTCGCCGTTGACGCGCTCGAGAAAGCCGAGCGCTTCGAGCGTCTGCAATAAACGGAACGTGGTGGTGCGCGGAATGCCAATGCGCTTCGACAATTCGGGCGCGCCAAGCACCGGCTCACGCGCGCTGAATTCCGCCAGAATGCGCAGGCCGCGCTCGAGGCCCGGCACGAGATAAGTCGATCCGCCGGCGCTCTCTTCGTCGGTGGAATCCGGGGACTCGGCGTCGTTCGCCTGGGCCGGCGGCAACGCGCCGTCCTGCGAAATCGAGGCGGCCGCACCGCGTGGCTTTGCGTGCTTGCGTCCCACTCCTGTCTGCTCTTCTTTTGCCATCTTGGCTGCCGTTTCTGCTGTTCATCAAGGTCAGATCAGCATGATAGCGCGTGGCGCGCGCCGCCCTCACCGCCTTCGCTATTTCTTGCACGACGCCGTGGCCGCAAGCCGTGCGATCGTCGACCAACGCGACACGCGCGCGCTATGCCGGGTCGTGCGCCGGGTCGTGCGCCGGGTCGTGCGCCGGGTCGTGCGCCGGGTCGTGGTTAACCATGCCATTTGCTGCACCGCCACCATTTCGTGCGGTGCTATGCTTTGAAGCGGTCCATTGCGCGAGGTCTCGCTGCCGCGCATTCGCTCCGCCCAGGCGTCCGGAGGCCATGCTCATGTCCGATTCCATTCAGATTCAGGTTGCCGACTCGCACCTTTATCCGGGCTGCGCGGTGCGCATCGCGCACTTGCCCGAGCCGGCCCGGGGGGCAGCCGCCGTCGTCGAATTCGCGGATGGTTCCGGCGCCAACGCCACGTGCCACCGCCGAGCGCTCGACGAACTCGAATTGATGGTCGATCGCTATGCCACGCAAAAGCGTCACCCAGTCGATACGCGGCATTGGCTTCTGCTTGCCGTCGACGCCACGCATAACAGTTGGCGCGTGAAGCGCCGGCTGCCTTAGTCTGCATCTCTCGCCGCTTCGAATCCGCAACCGGTGCCGCGCGCACGCCGCTCCGAGCGGCGCTCTAGTGCCCGTCACAGCCACTTCGGAACCTACCGATGACCGACCACGACTCCACTCTGCCGCCGAACGCCGACAACGCCGATAACGCCCCCGACGACCCCGACCGCCGCCGAGTCCTGACCGGCCTGGCAGCGGTCGGTATCGGACTGGCGCTGACGGGCTGCAAAACCGACCAAAGCATGTCGAGCACTGGCGCGCCGCGCAGCGCTGCCGACTTGCGGCTCGACGCCGCGCTTCACGATCAGGTCAAGCACATCGTAGTGATCTACGCGGAGAACCGCAGCTTCGCGAACCTGTACGGCAATTTCCCCGGCGTCCAGCATCCGCTCGATGCCGTGAGCGCCGAGCGCTATCTGCAACTCGACCGCGACGGCAAAACGCCGCTGCCGCGCTTGCCGGCCATCTGGGGCGGCCTCGTGCCGCAAGCCCAGGAAGTGGACGGCAAGCGCTACATGATCGGCCAGAAGGATATCGTCAACCTGCATAACCGCCCGTTCCATATTGCCGACGCGCAGGGCGCGCCGCTGCCGACCGGCGTGATCACACGCGATCTGGTGCATCGCTTCTATCAGAACCAGATGCAGATCAATGCCGGCCGCAACAACCAGTTCGCCGCATGGGGAGATTCCGGCGGCCTGGTGATGGGGCACTACCGCAATTCCGCCGACACGCTGCGTCTGTGGAATCTCGCGCAGCAGTACACGGTGTGCGACAACTTCTTCATGGCCGCCTTCGGCGGCTCGTGGCTGAACCACATCTTTCTGATCTCGGCGCAGGCGCCGTTCTATCCCGACATCCAGAACAGCCCGGCGAAGAAGATGGTGTCGGTGGTCGACGGCGACGATCCGACCGGTACGCGGTTGAAGCAGTCGGAAGAGTCGCCCGCCTCCGCACTCGACGGCCCGCCGAAATTCGTCAACGACGGCGCGTTCACCGCCGACGGCTACGCCGTCAACACCATGGCGCCGCCGTATCAGCCGAGCAACGTGCGGCCGGCCGAAGGCGGCAATCCGGCCTTCGCGGACCTGTCGAATCCGCGCGTGCTGCCGCCGCAGAATTACGCGACGATCGGCGACCGTCTAACGGACAAGGGTGTCGACTGGGCGTGGTACAGCGGCGCCTGGCAGTACGCGTTGGAGCATCAGGATACGGGCGCGGTGCCCGACTTCCAGTATCACCACCAGCCGTTCAACTACTTCACCAACTACGCGCCGGGCACGGCGGCACGGCGCAAGTATCTCCGCGATGGTGGCCTCGGCAACGACGCGTCGACCAACCATCTGATCGCGGATATCGATGCAGGACGCTTACCGGCAGTCGCGTTCTACAAGCCGCAAGGCGATCTGAACATGCACGCGGGTTACGCGGACGTCGAGTCGGGCGACCGCCACATCGCGACGGTGATCGAGCATATCCAACGCGGGCCGCAGTGGGCGAACACGGTCGTGATCGTCACCGTCGACGAGAACGGCGGCTGGTGGGACCACGTGTCGCCGCCGAAGGGCGATCGCTGGGGTCCGGGCTCGCGGATTCCCGCGCTGGTGATATCGCCGCTGGCGAAGAAGGGTTACGTCGATCACACGGTGTACGACACCAATTCGATTCTTCGACTGATCAGCCGTGTGCACGGCCTCGCGCCGCTCGACGGTGTGGTGGCGCGCGATCGCGCATTCGCGAGCAATGGGCTCGCGCCGCTGGGCGATTTGACAGCGCCGTTGGATCTGGCTTGAAGGTTCGAGAGTTCGTGAGAGTTGAAACGCCTGCGGCCGCGCCGCCGGCGTTTCAGCACAAACTACTGCGCGACGCCATGCAGCTTGGCGATCACCGCATCTGAAATCTGCTGCGCCGTCTTCTTGATCGTCTTCTTCTCGTCGCCGCTCGCCATCACGAACTTGGCGGCGATCACGTACGGATTCAGTTTGATGACCGCGCCCGGCATGCCCTTGCTGTCGGCTTCGTCGACGGCCTGATACAACGGCGGCAAATCAGGCGCCCCGAGACTGTCGCACGACACCGCCACCTGGATGTCGTTCTGGCCCGCGCCGAAACCCACCATGGCACGCCGGAGGCGATTGCCATCATCGACACTCAGAAACACGCCGCGCACTTGCCAACCGACAGCCGGCAACGGCTGACCCGGCGCACTGCGGCGCGCATCGACACCAGCCTTCTTCAGATCGTCCGTCAGCGCGTCCGCCATTTCGTCCACGATGTGTTTGGCGTGGTCCTGAGGATTTTTGTCCTGCCCCATCGGTCCCGGTCCGCTCGGCAGCAAACCGCGCAGGCGGCGCGCGCGTTGGCCCGGTCCGCTGTCCGGCGTCACGTTCGCCACGTCCAGATCGAAGTCGGCTACATAGACGATCGGCACCGGCGCGGCGAACGGTGCGCTGTCCGCCGCGGCGCTGACGGCGGCCACCGCGCTCAGGCATCCCGCGATCACCGCGCATTGCAGAAATCGACTCAGCATGGCATGCCTCCGCGAACGTCAACAGGACGCGGCTATCGTACAGCCGTACGCATCGGGCGTCCGTTTTTTCGTGCCTGATCGTCATACGTTTTGCCTTGCATAACACGCTTTGCGGCGTAGACTGGTAAAGCCAACTTCGCACTTTGTACGGAACCCGCCATGCGACTGACCATCCTCATCAACGGTTCCGATCCCACCGTCAGCCATGACTACGCTGTGCTATGGCTCGATACCGACGAACACCGGTGGTCGAGAGAAGCACATCAAGGGATCGATCTGCCCCCCTGGGGCGAGTTACACGACGATAACGGTGTGACGACCCTCTGTGCGCCCAGCACGGATGCGCCGTTGTGCACGCTGCGCGGATTGCACGTGGACCGCAAGCAGCGCGTGAGCGCCGCGCAAGGCGCCGCAGCATGGACTGCCCTGCCGACGCGCGCGACGACCAGCGGCTTCTGGCGTCTGCAAGCAGTGGACCGCCAACAGGTCCGCGCTGAACACAGCGTATTCGGCAATTAAGTTTCCACACCCTTTTTTATCGGTCGAATTTTCCGTGCGCGAGCGGCGCTTCGCTAGCGCATGGGTACATTCGTATGCGCGTTCGTGCGCACTTTTTTTCGATTGCCGCTTTCGTCTCCTGCGCATTTAAGCTCGCCTTAAGTTTGCGTGCGTAGAGTTGGAAGTCCACGCATTAGGGTCGCTGCAAGGCGGCCCGTTTTTTTTGGTGCGGCGCGATGTGGTCGCAACGCTATACTTGCGCCCCCATCCCTCGACTGACTGACACATGAAGAAGTGGTTTGCCTGTCTGTTGTTCGCCGTTGCCGCTCACGCTAGCGCAGCGCCTTCCTGCACCCAATTCACACCGAATGCGCAATGGCCGGTTCTGAGCAATCAGAAGATGGCCCCGAAAACGCGCATGCTTTGCTATAGCGATTTCGCGGTTTTGCATTCGGGCATCACGCACGGTCCGCTGTGGTCCGCCGAGCATCTGACGCGCGACCATATCGAAGCCGCCAAAGACATGGTGCGCACCAACAAGTTCTTCGAAGACGCGCGTCTGCCGGACGGCGAAGGCGCCACGCTCGCGGACTACAAGCGCAGCGGGTTCGATCGCGGTCATATGAGCCCGGCGGGTAATCGCTGGAATCAAGAGGCGATGGCACAATCGTTCTCACTGGCCAACGTCGTGCCACAAAACCGCGAGAACAACCAGCGTCTGTGGGCGCGCATTGAAACCTCGGTGCGCAAGATCGCCGTGTCGTACGACGATACCTATGTCGTCACCGGCCCGATCTTCAACGGCCAGCAGTTGCAGACCATTGGACCAACGCGCGTGTTCGTGCCGACGCAGTTGTTCAAGGTGGTCTACGTGCCGTCGCGGAAGCTGGCGTTCGCCGTGGTGGTGGACAACGTCTCGACCAACCGTTACGACATCAAGACAATTCACGAACTCGAAGCAGCATCGGGCATCCGTTTTCCGGGCATTCCGGAGAACCTCAAAGATCAGCGACCGGGAGGACTGAAAGGTGTTTAAACCCTATTCGAACGACGACGATGTGCTGAACATTCAGGGCGATGCGTTGACCGTGAGTAACGGTACGACGCGCATCGTGCTGAATGGCACGCTGGAACTGACGCAGGATCAGCGCGGATTGAAGGCGGCGCTGGCACTCAAGGAAGCAGTGGATGCGATCGTGACCAGCTTGCAGGCGCAGAGCAATTTGCCCGCGAAAGTGAAGGATGAACCGGATGCGAAACCGGGGGTCGTCCAGAACCCGTTTCAATGACGCGCTAACTTAGCGCAGTCATGCGGAGGCGCGAAGACGTTCGCCGCCTTCGCCTTTCGCACGCGGTCTCACGTTTCGGAATACCCCTGCTAGCGCATCGTCGTATCCGGCACCGTTCACCGCCGTGGGCCGCGTAGCTGAAACTGCTTCGGGATCCCCAATATGTTTCAGCGGTTACGTTTTGTCACCACACCGTCGTCAACTCCTGTCTCCCCGCCAACGTTAAACCGGCAGCGCTGAAACATTTCAGCCGCGATACAAGAATCAACCAGGAATCAACCGGTTAACCAGGAGTTAAACCATGAAGACGCTTTTCGCCGCTCTCGCTTCCGCTCTGCTCGTGTCGACCGCTTTCGCTCAAACGGCCGCACCGTCCACCACACAAGCCGCCCAGCCCGCGCAGACGCAGCCCGCTGGCCAGGCGAACCTGAAGGCGAGCACCGCCGTGCAAACGGGCGCCACGGACGAAGGCGCCGCGGCAACGAAAGCGCCGGCCAAAGCCGCCACCAAAGCGCAAGTGAAGAAGACTTCCGCCCATCACACGGCAAAAGCCCACAAGACCACCAAGAAAGCCGCGGCAGAAACGAGCGCCGCCAAGACTAAAACGGAGAGCGCGAAAGAGGCCAGCAATGCCCCGGTGAAAACCGACGGCGCAAAGACCGACACGACGAAAACGCAATAACACGTGATCGGTTCCGGCACGCACCGGCCAGGCATGTGTAGGTAATCGAAGCCGAATGTGCCGTTCAGGGAGGGCGAGTCATATGACTCGCCTTTTTTCATGCGCGTTTCGGATCGCGTCGAGTTCTTGCACGTTAAGGGAGCCGTATGATTTTTCCAACGAACACCCCAATTTTTGCACCGCGTTTACCCGCAGACGTCTAATCTGAAGCTGTCTTGATCAACCATGGCGTCGACGAACGCCGCATCACATGGCTCTCACACAATCAATCGACAGTTTTGCCACTCAGCCGCTCAACGAGCCGCACGTTCAACGCAACAACGTCATTCCCTTTCCCGCGACGCGCGTCCGCTTGCAGGTAACCCTGCCGCACCGATCGTACGAACTTCCCGGCACCCAGCTTCGCGTCCTGCTTCATTCTCCTCTCGGTGTCTACGTCGTCTCCACAGAAGCGGTCCGCCAGGAAATCCGCGTGCAACTCGACATTGCCCCCGACGACCTCGACTTCACGCTGCACACGCTGATCTCGACGCTTCCCGCTGCGACGATCGGGCCATTGAAGCGCCGCAGCGCGGCCGCAAAGGCGCGCTAATCATGTTCTCAGGTATCTGGTTGCCCATCGTTACGCCGCTGCGTAACGGCGAAGTCGATATCGACTCATTGCAGCGCCTCGCGGAATACTACTTGCGCACGGAGATCAGCGGCATCGTCGCGTTGAGCACGACGGGCGAAGCCGCCTTGTTACAGGAAGCCGAGCGCCTCACCGTATTGCAGGCGCTGACCGAAGTGACCGGCTCCCGTCTGCCGATGCTGATCGGCGTCGGCGGGTCGAACACACGCGACGTCCTGCACGATATTCAGCGCTATGAGCGCTGGGAGTGCGCGGGCTATCTGGTCTCCGCGCCGTCATACGTGTGTCCGGATCAGGCCGGCGTGCAGTGGCACTTCGAGCAGGCCGCGCTCGCCACCGAGCGCCCCATCGTCCTGTACGACGTGCCGCACCGAACCGGCGTGACGATCGCGCCGGATACCGTCGCGCGCCTCATCGAGTGCGGCAACATCGTCGCGATCAAGGAGTGCGTGAAGGAGCATTTCGACAAGTTGAGCGCCCTGCCGATCAACGTCCTGTGCGGCACGGACGAAGCCTTGGACGATTGTCTGCATCACGGCGGAACAGGCGGCATTCTGGCCAGCGCGCACGTCTGCGCGGATCTGCTAGTCGCGTACCAGGACCTGCTCGGGGCTGAACGCGAGGTGGACGCGCGCAATCTGTTCGCCAGCTTGCTGCCCGTCTTGCGGCTCCTGTTCGCCGCGCCGAATCCGTCCGCAATCAAAGCCATGCTGGCCTTCGATCATGCGCTCAGCGACGAAACACGCATGCCGATCTCGCGCGCTTCGGCGCAGCTCGTCGATCGTCTGAGCACCGCGCGCGACAGGCTGCAGGATTTGCGTGCCGAGTTTGCCGGCGTGATGAGCTAGCGCACTCCCATTCGATCTATCCTCACTGCGCCGCGAATGAGTACTTCATTCGCGGCGCAAGCTTGCGTCGAAACGCTGCATATTCAGCACGACGCGGCGCGCATAGCCACGCCCGCCGCCGCTGTAGCGAAACAACGCGGCATCGATATCGCCGTCGCTCTCGTCGAGATAGCGGCGCAGAATGGTCGAGCCGATCCGCACATTGATTGCCGGATCGGACAGATCGGTTGCGCCCGCGATCAATTGCGGATGTGCGGCGGGCAGGATCTGCATGAGCCCTCGCGCGCCCGCGACGCTGACCGCATGGCGATCGAAGCTCGATTCAACCGCCATCACCGCAAGCAGCAAGACGGGCGAGATCGCGTGGCGATCGGATTCGATCAGCACGGCGCGCGCGATCTTCAGCGATTCCATTGGCGCCACGCGAAATTGCGCGCGCAGCACGGCGGTGATATCGCTGAGAGCCGGCAAGCTGGTTTCTGAAGTCGCCTCGCTCGCAACGATGGGTGCCTGTGCAACCGGCTGAGCGTCAGCGGCATGCGCGGCAGTGGCGCATGAGACGAAGATCGCCACAAGCATGATCGTCAAGCCGGATACCGGATAGCGGCCGACTTTTCGTTGTACTGGCACACCATCCAGAACACCATTTCCATGCATATTTTCGCTTCCTGACCGGGGTGTCTCGACCTTACCGGGCTGGATGTAGCGAATCGCAAAAGAAACAGGGGCGTGCCGTAAAAAGCTTATAAAGATTTCAGCGTCGCGTAGTGGATTGCGGCGGCCGTATACATCTCTTTTGCGCCGGGCAACGCGTTATTGAGCCGTTCGATATGGCGGAAATGTCAGACTCCAATGATCGATCATCGGAAAGTCATCATGTCCAGTCTGAACATCCGCCAGCACGCCGCCGTTTCGCTAGATGACACCAGCGACACGCCGCAACGCGCATCGCTCGCCGGGCGGAAGACGGCTCGTCAGCGCACGCTTGCGCTGACCGTCGCGAGCAGCGCCATCGCGGCCATCGCTATCGCGGTGGGCTTGCCGTCGATGGGTATCGCGGTCTATCTGGCCGCCACGCTGCCGTTTGCCTTCTTCTCGTGAGCAAGGCGAAAGAAAAAAAGCAAAAGCACAGCAATCAATCCGCAGCGGGATTCAACTCCGCCAGCGCGCCAAGTTTTTGCACATCGGTGATTTCGATTTCCGCATAGCCGAGTTTCAGTGCGCCTTGTGTTTCGAACTGCTTCAACACCTGGTTGATCGTTTGCCGGGAGAGCGCCAGCATCATCGCGAGATCTTCTTGCGGGACTTTGAGCACGCGCCGCAATGCACCGGGCTCGCCGTAGCCGCCTGCCATCAATAACAAGCGGCGCGCCACGCGTTGCGCGGCGGGCAGCAATGCGGCCTCTTCGATCGCGTCGAACGCAAGACGCAGCTTTTGCGTCAACAGCAAACCGAATAGATGCCAATAGGCGGGCGTGCGTTCGAGCAGCGCGGCGAGTGCGGCGCGCGGCACATGAAACAGCTCGGAATCGCGTTCGGCATACGCGTCATGGGTTCGCGGCCGGTTGTCGAACAGCGCGATCTCGCCGAACCAGTTCCCCGGATCGATGACGGCAAGCAAGGCCTCCTTGCCCGCCGAACTGGCCGCGCCGATTCTCATCAGGCCATCGAGCACACAATAGAGGCCATCATCGGAATCGCCGCGCGTGAAAAGTCGCTGACCGGCAGCGAGACGTTCGACACGCCCCGCTTCGATCAACTGCGCCTGCATCGCGGGCGGCGCCGAGCGAAACCACGCGCTGCGCCCAAGCAACGCGGCAAGCTCATTCGATGGAAAACTCGCTGTCATAGAACGGCACTCATGCCCGATTGTCGGCTACCCGATGGTTTCAAATTCCGCTGCCCGCGATTATGCTGACTTTGAAGGAGGAGCGGCATCCATGAGAACGCTGACGCAACAGCTTACGCAATACGCGGCCTACCATCGTGACCGGCGCAATATCGCCACGCACTTCGTCGGCATTCCGATGATCGTGCTGGCCTTGGCGGTGTTATTGAGCCGGCCTGCTTTCGCTGTCGGCGCGTGGCCGCTGACCTTGTCGCCGGCGTGGGTGTTATTCGTCGCGGCAACGCTGTATTACCTCGTGCTCGACGTGCCGCTCGGCGTGATGATGGCGTTCGTGTCCGCACTCTGCGTCGCGTTCGGCCAGTGGACAGCCACGCAATCCACGTTCGCGTGGCTCGTGATCGGCGTCGGGCTCTTTCTGGTCGGCTGGGTGTTTCAGTTCATCGGCCACGTTGCCTACGAACATCGCAAGCCGGCCTTTGTCGATGATGTGATCGGCCTGCTGATCGGACCGCTGTTCGTGCTGGCCGAAGCGTTGTTCGGCTTCGGCTGGCGGCCCGCGCTACGCGAAGCGATCGAAGCGCAAGTCGCTCCGACGCGTATCAATGCTGACCGTACCGCGGCACATCGCTGAAGCGCGCCGCCCGCTTCATCGACTGCACGGTCGATCCGAATCAACCCAACTCAGTTCGGCGCGAAGCGAACGAGGCGCACGCTATGCAATGCCGTCAACGCGACCGCGATCCAGATGGGAATGTAGGTGGCCAACTGTCCCGCGCTCAACGTTTCACCGAGCAACGTGATCGAGATCAGCACCAGCAGCACCGGCTCGACGTAGCCGAGAATGCCGAACAACGCGACCGGCAACAACCGGCTCGCCTTGAGATACGACGCCAGCGCAATGGTGCTCAGTGCGCCGAGGCCAGGCAACAATAGACACCACATGTCAAGACGGCCGGAGATCATCGGCAGCGAGCCACCGCTGATCACGAACACGATTGCCGGCGGCAACAGCAGCACCATCTCCACGGTGAACATGGCGAGCGAATCGTGATTGATTTTGCGGCGCAACACGAAATATGGCGGATAGCCGAGCGCGACGAGCAAGGTCGGCCACGAAAACGCGCCCGTGATCCACAGCTCATGTGCGACGCCTGCCGCCGCGAACGCAACGGCCCACCACTGCAATCCGTCGAGGCGCTCGTGGTAGTAGAAACGCCCGACGAGCACCATCACCAGCGGCAGCAGGAAATAGCCGAGCGAGACGTCGAGCATCCGGCCGTGCAGCGGCGCCCATAGAAAGACCCACAGTTGCGCGCCGAGCAAGGCCGCGCTTACGATCATCGCGGCGCCGAGTGTCGGCTCGGTCACCATGCGGTAAAGAAGTTGCCGGAGAATCGGCAGGCGCTTTCGCAACGCCACCAGCAGTAGCGCGCCCGGCACAGTCCAGACGATGCGCCACGCGAAAATATCGAGGCCGTTCAGCGGCGCGAGCAGTGTGGCGTAAGCGGACAGTAAAGCAAACATCGTCGATGCGCAGACCGACAACGCGATGCCGCGCTTTGGGTCATACTGGTTCATCGAGCGCCCCGTTGGGCAAGCGCGTCGACGTGCAAGACAGGCGCGTGTGCAGGCAGATATGTTTGTAGCGCAGCATTCAATCGCGCAGCGTTCGTTGTTGTCATTAGAAGTGAGGTCTCACAAGCGGGCAGTGCGTATCCGGCACTGCGTTTTTTTGTCTTCGATAAGCGACGCAAAGGCGGCATTCTAGACGGGTTATCCGTTCGCGACTCCGCATGGTTTCGTCGGCGGGCTGAAATTATTCCGTGCGCATCGCGCGTCGATGGACTAGAACATAACTTCACGTGCGGCCAACAACGCCGGGCTTTTCACCGGCAACGCCGCACATCATCTCGCGCCAAGCGGCTCAAGCGCGAATCTTGCTACTTAGTCTTGCGACGCTGTTTGCATCACCGTTCGCAACGCCCTGCAGGAAGTCCCCTTGGGGGACGGCATGTGCAGCATCCATGAGCCGGGCCGGCGATGGCAGTCCTATGGACCGAGCCCGCCCTTCTTCTCCGCGGCACGCCTCAACTGCGTTTCATCACGCGTGCCGCCGCCCGGCAGCAATCCCGCTCATCGAATGTGACTACTGGAGCCAGCATGACCCAGCCAGCCCTATCGCACGACGCATCGCCCGACCTACGCTCCGCCTTTGCCGCCGACGTTCGCGCAGGCCTCACCCATACGCCGCAGAAAGAGCTGCCGTCGAAGTATCTGTATGACGAAGTGGGCTCCGCGCTGTTCGAAGTGATTACCGTGTTGCCGGAATACGGCGTGACGCGCGCCGAGGAACGTCTGCTGACCAAGCACGCCGCGGATATCGTCGCGCATCTGCCGCACGACGTGACGGTCGCGGAACTCGGCAGCGGCAGCGGCCGTAAAACACGGCGGATTCTGGAAGCGCTGTGTAAAAAACGCCCCACTTCTTACTGCCCAATTGAAATTTCGCGCAGCGCATTGCAGTTGTGCAGGCGCGAACTCGGCGACATCGAGCGCATTTCGATTGTCGGCTACGAACGCGATTACCTGGCCGGCCTCGCTGAAGTGAGCAAGCAACGCGCGGCGGACGAGCGGTTACTCGTACTGTTCCTTGGCAGTACGATCGGTAATTTCGGCAGACTCGCGGCGACGCGTTTCCTGCGCGATATCCGCAACATGCTCGCTCCCGGCGACGCTTTGCTGCTCGGCACGGACCTGATCAAGCCGACGCCCGTCCTGGTGGCCGCTTACGACGACTCGATCGGCGTCACTGCATCGTTCAATCTGAACCTGCTGGCGCGCATCAATCGCGAGCTCGACGGCGACTTTCCGCTGGAGGCGTTCGAGCACGTCGCGCGCTTCAACCCGGACGCGCGCAGCATCGAAATGCATCTGCGGGCGAAGCGCGATATCACCGCGCGTGTGGGCGCGGCGCAATTGACGGTGTCGCTCAAGGCGGGCGAAACGATCTGGACCGAGAGCAGCCACAAATATCGCGCGGAAGAAATGCCCGCGATTGCCGACGACGCCGGCTTCGTGTGCAGCCATCAATGGATCGAAGACGAATGGGGTTTTGCGGAGAGCCTGCTGGTGGCGCGTTGAGCGCGGCCGGCCGCTGACTGGGCCGCTGACTGAAGCACGGTCACGCAAACAAGGCGGCGCGCCATCGTGCATGATTGGGGGGCGGCGGTTTTTTTTTTGGGGGGTTGGGGT